>CAZECH010000006.1:0-21464 GCA_964510675.1 uncultured Ignavibacteriaceae bacterium | reverse complement strand
AACCAGGACCCACCTGCAAACCTATTGCATAAATAAAAAGAATTAGTCCGAATTCTTTTATAAAATTTAAAGTAGAATCATCGCCCTGAAAACCAAAATGGGAAACTGCAATGCCGCTAAACAGCACCATTGCTATTCCTAAGGAAATACCTCCAATTTTAATTTTCGAGAGTGCAATACCAACTGCTATTACAAAAGCAAGTAGCAGAACCGTATGAGCGATCCCGTTGCCCCATAATAGTTCAGTTATCCAGTTCATATTTTTTGCAGAAAAATATACTATTAAAATACATGATTCCACTACAAATAACGATTACAGTATCGCAAGATGGAGACAAATTCTCACACATATAATTATACAAGGATAGAAAAAGGCAGAATTAAAGTTGAAGGCCTTATTCAGAAACTAACTTGATTGAAACTTCAATCTGTATATCCTTTCACCCTCAGAATTAAAGGTGGAAATTAGATATCATTATTAACTGTTTTGCAATCATAAAATTCTTTTCTTACTTCTTAAAATTATCTTTTCAATATTGAGAAAAGATTCATATCACATAACTATTGATTTTGTGTACTTCCTATAGTAATTCTCTGCATATTTAATAATTGTTAATCATTATTTATTTGAATCCATTAATTTATTAATGGCACGTTTTATGGCTAATCTCAGTCCCAGAGTCATATTCCTAAACTAAAGTGAGAGAAATGGTAAAAGAAAAAGAACTTAAGAACCTTGAAGAAGTAACAATAAGGTTTGCAGGTGATTCAGGGGATGGAATGCAATTAACGGGTAGTCAGTTTAGCGATACAACTGCTTTTGCCGGAAATGATCTCAGTACTCTTCCGGATTATCCTGCCGAAATAAGAGCACCTTCAGGAACTGTATACGGTGTTTCAGGATTTCAACTTCATTTTGGGAGTAAAGATGTACATACGCCCGGTGACAGGCCTGATGTTTTAGTTGCCATGAACCCGGCTGCAATAAAAAAGAATTTTGGCGAGTTAAAACCGGGTGCAATTATAATTGTAAATTCCGATTCATTTGATAAAAAGAATCTTGAGCTTGCAGGATATAAAACTAACCCGCTTGAAGACGGCAGTCTTGAAGGATTCCAGGTTTTTTCAGTTCCGGTTACTACCCTGACATTCTCCGCACTTGAAGAAACAACTTTAGGCAACAAGGAAAAATCACGGTGTAAAAATTTCTTTGCGCTTGGTTTAATGTACTGGCTTTACAGCAAACCTATTGAACAAACACTTGATTGGATAAAAGCAAAATTTAAAACCAAACCTGAATTTATTGATGCAAATGAAAAAGCATTAAAAGCAGGTTACAATTTTGGTGAAATGACTGAAGCCTTTACGACAAGATATAATGTTGAAGCAGCAACTTTAACCCCGGGTGTTTACAGAAGCATTTCAGGGAATGAAGCAACTTCGCTTGGGCTTCTTGCAGCATCAGTTAAAAGTAAATTACCACTCTTTCTTGGCTCATATCCAATTACTCCGGCTTCTGAAATTTTACAGTACTTAAGTTATCATAAAAATTTTGGGGTAAAAACTTTCCAGGCTGAAGATGAAATTGCAGGAATAACTTCTGCAATAGGTGCATCGTTTGCAGGTTACCTTGCAATTACAACTACAAGCGGTCCGGGTCTTTCTCTTAAAACTGAAGGAATTGGTCTTGCTGTTATAACTGAACTTCCCCTTGTAATAATTAATGTTCAGAGAGGCGGACCTAGTACAGGACTTCCCACTAAAACTGAGCAGGCAGATTTGCTTCAGGCTATGTATGGAAGAAATGGTGAAGCTCCTGTTGCTGTTCTTGCAGCATCAAGTCCCACAGATTGTTTTTATATGGCACTTGAAGCTTCACGAATTGCTATAAAGTATATGACTCCTGTTATTCTTTTAACTGATGGATATATTGCAAATGGTTCAGAACCATGGAAGATTCCTCATGTAAATGAGCTGCCTGATATATCGGTCAAATTCAGAACCAATCCGGAAGGCTTCTTTCCTTATTTAAGAGATGAAAATCTTTCCCGTCCCTGGGTAAGGCTTGGAACTGAAGGTCTTGAACATAGAATAGGCGGGCTTGAAAAAGCAAATATAACAGGCAAGGTCAGCTATGATCCGGATAATCATGATGAAATGATTAAGCTTCGTGCACAGAAAATAAAGAATATTGAAAATGATATTCCTGATCTTGAAGTGACAGGTGAACAGGAAGGGGATCTGTTGGTTCTTGGATGGGGTGGAACATTTGGTTCAATTACTGAAGCAGTAATGAATGTTCGCCAGGCAGGTTATAAAGTTTCGCAGGCTCATTTTAAATATCTTAATCCTTTCCCAAAGAATACGGAGGAAGTTTTAAAGAGATTTAAGAAAATTCTGATTCCTGAAATTAACCTGGGACAGTTAAGTAAATTAATTAAGAGTGAATTTATGATACATGTTGTTCAGTTTAATGTGGTAAGGGGATTACCTTTAAGAACAACAGATATTGAGATAAAGATAATTGATATTATCGGAGGAAGTAATGGAAAACAATAAGAAGCAATGTCAGGTTCAAGAGCAAGTTCCAGTAAAAGAAGTTAAATATACAGCAAAAGATTTTGCTACTAAGGAAGATGTAAGATGGTGTGCCGGCTGCGGAGATTATTCTATACTTGCACAGGTTCATCGTACTTTTCCTGAACTAATCGGAATTAAAAAAGAAAATTTAGTCTGGATTTCAGGAATCGGATGTTCATCCCGTTTTCCATATTACATGAATACTTATGGCTTTCATGGAATCCATGGAAGAGCACCGGCTATTGCGACAGGAGTTAAAGTTGCAAGGCCCGATCTTTCTGTATGGGTTGCAACCGGTGATGGTGATTTGTTAAGTATTGGTGGAAATCATTTTATTCATGCCTGCAGAAAAAATGTTAATCTGAAAATTCTTCTTTTTAATAACAGAATTTATGGATTAACAAAAGGGCAGTACTCTCCAACATCTGAACAAGGTAAGCTGACAAAAACAACTCCATACGGAAGTGTTGATTATCCTTTTAATCCTATATCACTTGCGCTTGGTGCTGATGCAACTTTTGTTGCAAGAGCAGTTGACAGGGATGCAAAACATTTACAGGCAATGCTTAAGAGAGCAGCAGATCACAAAGGGACGGCTTTCATCGAGATATTCCAGAACTGTGTGATATTTAATGACGGAGCTTTTGATAATATTACTGATAAAAAAGTTAAAGATGAAAAGCTTCTCGTGCTTGAGCATAACAAGCCCATGCTTTTTGGTGCTAATAAGGATAAAGGAATAAAGCTGGATGGATTGAAACCTGTGGTGATTGATTTATCTGATGGCAAGCATACAATAGATGAAGTTTTTGTTCACGATGAGTTTGATGATAACCCGGCAAGAGCAGGAGTTATTATCAACCTTGATAAAAATCCTGATATGCCGACACCAATCGGAGTTTTCAGGCAAATATTAAAACCAACTTATGATGAGGGTGTGGAAGAACAGATAAAACAAGTCACTGCAAAAAAAGGAGAAGGGGATTTAGAGAAAGTACTATTCAGCGGTAATACCTGGATTGTGAATTAAAATAATTGTCATTCCGATTTATTTCGGAATCTGATTTTGAAATTTGAATAACTGATAAGTAAATTTATTAAGCTTCTGTGTTCAGGTCTCCCCCATACCTAACACTTAAGGAAGCGAAGCCCATGATCACCCGATCATTGGGCTTTTTTATTTTACACCCCCTCCACAATCTTTATCTCTTCTTCTGTTAAACCATAAAATTGGTAAACGAGCTGGTCTATCTGTTTGTCAGTAGCTTCTATCTGGCGTTGGAGTGCTGTTTTTTCCTGGGGAGTTTTGGATGATGAAAGTTTATTGTGTGCTTTTATTATAACATTAACATTTTTTACAATACTATCGTGACCATTCTTTTCATCACTATTAAAATTAATTGTTTTAACAGGAAAGGGTTTTCTTCACAAATCCTTAAAAAAATTATCCTGTCAATTATTTTCTGAACAGAATAATTTAATTCTCTTGTTGTAAGCTTAAGATTTCTTAATGCAATGTTTTTTGCAAACTGCAATCTCCAATCCTCAATAGTTTTAAGAAAAGCATCATCAACTTCCGCTGTTCCTCTTTTGTTTTTAGTGGAAACTGCATATTGATCGAATGAACCTTTCAGAATTGCATCTCTTGAAAAAATGCTTTCTATTTCATCCCATTGTTCCAAATAATCTTTATAGGTGTAATACATTACTCTTGTAGCAGAAGATTTGTCATTTTTCTTAGGAGGAATTCTGCAATCGTAAACAGCAAACTCTTCAAAGTCTGTAAGGACACTTAATGGAAACTTTGCTGACCAGGCATATCTTCTGAGCTGGAAAGCAGGGGAGATATCATCTTTAAGATTTATACCTGGTTTTTTGGCTTCAACAAAAAATTTTCCTGTACTGCCAATCCTGAAACAATAATCAGGAACTTTAACAGTATCACCTGTCTTTTGTGAATACTCATGAATAACATCTTTATAAGCTTCAGCATATCCCTTTACATTACTGACATCCCATCCTAAAGCTTCAAAGAACGGGTTGATAAATTCAAGCCTGACCTGGGTTTCATTATATAAACCGGATTTATAAGATGAAAGATTTCTTTCGAAACGTTCAATGAGGTCTGTGATTATGGCTGGTGCTGACATTAAGCCCGATTTTTTATTTTAAAATTAAGCTAAGAACAAAACTAAAACAAACGTTTTTCAGGAATAAAAGAAAAACTTTCCTGGTTAAAAGCTGATTTTATTTATATTGTTTACCCAAGCAGGGAAAATTTTTTAGGATGAAATCTACTTGAGAATACTTATTATCATTTTCTTATCAGCGTCGTCTCTTTCTTACTCACAGGAAATAAAAATTTCAGGCTTCGTTCATGATGCAAACAGCAGGGAAGCACTTCCTTATGCCAACATCACAGTAAAAAACGAGATAATGGGTGCCACTACAAATACGAAAGGGGAATTCGAAATAATTATTCCGGGTGGCAATTATGAATTACTCGTAAGTTATATTGGCTATAAAACTGAAACTATCTCCGTTGAAGTTGCAGATAAAGATATTCAGCTTAATGTTAATCTTATTCCGACAGGAATAATTCTCCAGGAGGTTTCTGTTTATGCAACAAGTGAAAATGATAACTCTACAGTAGGCAGTATTTCTCTTCAAAGCAAGGAGATGGAAAAAATATCGAGTGTCTTTCCCGATGTTTTCCGTTCAATCCAATCACTGCCGGGAATTGCAGTTAATAATGAGTTCTCTGCAAAGTTTAATGTACGCGGAGGTAATTTTGATGAAAACCTGGTACTTGTAAACGGTACACAGGTTTACGAACCTTTCCATATTAAAGAAGCTGACAACGCAAGTGTTGGAATTTTTAATATGGACCTGATGAAAAAAGTAAATCTTATTACAGGTGGCTTCAGCGCTCAGTATGGAGACAGGTTAAGCTCAGTTCTCAATATTGAATATAGAGAAGGAAATCAGGAGAGGTATACAAGTTCAGCAACACTCAGCTTAATTCATCTCGACGCTGTTCTTGAAGGACCTATAACTTCAAGCGCAAACTATATTTTTGGTATTCGTAAAAGCTATTTTGAATATGTTTTATCTCTGCTCGATTTTGATGAAGATACAAAACCGTCTTTTTATGATGTTCAGGGAGTTGTTACTTATGATCTGACTGATGCTGATAAGCTGCAGTTTAAATTTATTCACGCCGGTGATGATTATGTTTTTGACCCGGATGACAGAATAAACGGACCATTTTCATACCGGGGTAATTATTCAGGCCAACCATCCGACATATATGAAAACAATATAAGGCATCACAGGGAGGATGCTAATTATTATAGTAATCTTTTTGATTTGAAGAATACCCTTTTCCTTTCCGGGAGTGCATTGCTTAACACCGCAGTCTCTTATTATCAGCAGATTGACAGGGAAAATGAATTAGAGACTTCTGATTATAATTTTAATGCGACAAACAGCAATTATTATTTTTACCAGGAGTTTTTCAGGAGAAATTATAGTAAAGATCTTGAAATAAAAACCTGGGAAGGCAAAACCTCACTCGACTACAGGCTTAATCCATTTTACGATATAAAAAGCGGTTTCAGTTACCTTAACATAAAATATGAGGATAATTTTAATGCTGAAGATGTAAGAGATATTTTTCAGAATATTGATGAGTTCCCCGATACTATTTCTCTTACGCTCAATGAATATAGCGAACAGGAAAAGACAATTGCTTCCTCATACAAACTGAGCGGCTTTGTTGAAAATATTTTGCAGATAAATGAAAATACAATTGTTAATGCCGGGGGTCGGATTGATTATTTCGATTTTAACAAGGATCTAACTTTCAGCCCGAGAATCAGTGCCTCTTACAGGTTTGGTAGTGGAGTTAATCTCAGGGCAGCCTGGGGTCATTATTATCAATCTCCCATTTACAGGCAGTTAGCTTATTCAACTCCTTCCGATACTAATACTCAATCACAAAAAGCAGAGCATTACATAGTTGGCATTGAACAAAATTTTGTGCTGAATAACAATCATCGAGATAATCTTACAATAAAAGTTGAAGGATACTACAAGGAATACACAGAGTTGATATCATCAGAAAGAGGCGCATATGGAAATATTACTTACTCCAGGAAAAATGATTCCAAAGGATATGCAGCCGGCATGGACATTTATACATCATTAAAACTTGGTGCTTACTACGGCTGGATAAGTTACGGTTTATTATTTGCAAAGGAAGATATTCTTACAGATACTAAAGGAGAGTTTCCAAGGTATACGGACCAGAAACATACATTATCTTTTATTAATGATTTTGACCTTGGTAAAAAATGGAGCTTGAATTTACGCTTTACCTACGGAAGCGGATTTGCGTATACTCCTTATTATTCAGGATATAATAATGATAGTAAAAGATATGAATGGAGAGTGGGAGGAAGAAATTCTGAATATTTACCAGCTTACAAAAGAATAGATATTCGTGTTGGAAAAGAATTTACGTTATTCGGTTTACCTTCGTTTATTTTTCTGGATGTGAACAATCTTCTTAACTTCAAAAATGTTAACGGTTACAAATATTGGCTTGATAACAATGGAATTCCTTACCGTGAAGCGATTGAACTCTGGCCGATAATTCCTTCTTTAGGATTAACAGTTAAATTTTAAATATTTATTAATATTTCGTTCATGTTTTAGAATTTTAACAAAAATTTAATTTGCTTTAATAAGGAAATAGCAGGAATTTTGTATTGTAAATTTTTGATTTCTTTAGTAGGGGTGAAATTGGTCCTAAATATTGATGCTTCCAAATCAGCTACCGTATATTTAATTTATTTTATTCCCGGTATATACTTTTTAAAGCCAAACACTTCAGAAATAAAATTCAAATTTTATAAGGTAAAAAAATGAAATCTCCAATAATACTATTCTACATGCTTGTATTATCAATCTCAAATATTTATTCTCAAAAATTAAATGAAGAGTTTGATTTAGTAAAAGACAAAGAAGCCGTAAATCATAGTTACAAAATGGAAACACTGGTTTTTACTTATGCTTTAGATGGAAAAATTATTAACCGCGAGAAATATATTCTTTTAATAGATGTAATTCCTTTAAATGTAAATGAAACTGAATATGTTTGTAAAAATTTTGAAATTGTCTTAGGTGATTCTATTTATCTCACAGTCCCTGCAATGAGAAATTTTTCTTATAAATATGACAGAACAGGAATTAATCCTGATGAAAAAGGACAACTCTTCGGAATAGATCATGCAAGGTTTGAAAATCTGAAAGATGAAAAAGAAAATCCATTCGACCCGGCAAAATCATATTTTATATATAACTCTTTTATAGATTTTCACTCTTTGGTTGATGTTTTTGCCGCTGATATGAAGGAGGAAAATGGAATTGAGGATTTAAGGAAGATTGGGGATAACATCATTCATACATCTGCATTTTCGGAACCACCTGTAAATTTAGGAAGCAGTGTAAAAGAAGGATCGATTTTTAAAAATGGGAAAGTTACTCTTGCTTTAACCGGTTTAAGTATTGTTGATGAAGAGGCCTGTGCAATAGTGCATTATGATTCAGGGGAAAGTTCATTCAATATGATTATGGAACCGATGCCGGACTTTTCAGTTTCAACTGTAGGGAGTTCCCATTACTTCGGAGATATTTTGGTAAGTTTAAATTCAAAATGGATACTGAAAGCAGATTTAAAAGAATTTGTCGTGAGTGAAGTTAATATGCCTTCTTTGAATTCAAAGATAAATAATGTTATTGAAAGGCAGTTAAGTTTAATTATGTTTAAATAAAATGGTTCATAAAATAATTCCGCTAATTGCATCTTTACTTTTGTTATCCGGTTGTAGCCGGGATTCCGGTTCTGTTTATGAAGTAACGTTTAATATAGTTGTTAAAAATGTACCGGAAGATAAAAAGGTTTTTATTACAGGTAATCAGCCGGAACTTGGCGATTGGGTTCCTGACAAAATCTTAATGGATAAAATTAATGACAGCACTTTCGAAAAAAGTATTTCTTTTAAAGAAGGAACAAATTTAATTTTTAAAATTACTGCAGGGCATTGGTGGTTCGAAGCTTTAGATAAAGATGAATCTCTTAAAGAATTTAATCTTGAAGTAGAAAAAGATACTATCCTGTCTTTAACAGTTTATAGTTGGAAAAATACTTCCATAAATGGCAGGATAGTTTTAAATCAAAATCGATTTAAACCCCATAGAACAACCATGGCAATAGATAACTTCTGGAAGTATCATCCCGGTGATAATCCAGATTGGTCTAAAGTTAATTTTAATGACAGTGCATGGGCAACGGCTGATTCATATATAAATTGGGAAGATAGTTCAGCGCTTAAATGGAAAAACGTCGGCTGGTTCAGGTTTCATTTTATTGCAGATACTTCTTTATGGAACAAATCTTTAGCATTGCTTATCGGACAACTTGGCGCTTCCCAGATTTATTACAACGGGAAACTTCTTTATTCATTCGGTGAAGTAGGGAGTTCAGAATCTTCTTTTCAGCCGGCGCAAAACAGGATATGGAAAGAAATTAAAATAGCTCCTGAAAAAGATCAGCTTATTGCGGTGCGGTATGCAAATTATAATTGGAAGGAACAACGGGATCTCAGGTTCTCACCAGGCTTTGTAATTTATTTAAAAGACATTAATACGATATTTCAAAGTGTAAACGAAAACATAAGAGATGCTTCATATCATCAGATGGTGTTTACACTTATTCCGTTAATTCTTTGTTTCCTTCATGTTTTTATTTTCGGGTTTAATCCAAAACAAAAGGAAAATTTATTCTATGCAATTTGCCTTCTGGGATTTGCCGGAGTTACCTACTTCAGCTTTGAGAGATTTATTGCAACAGATCCTGATGTAATTATTCTTCTTTACCAGCTAAACGGCATATCGGTCCCGATAACAATGTTTTTCGGACTGATGACTTTTTATGCATTGCTTTATTATAAAATTCCCCGGCGGTGGAAGGTATATTTCCTTCTTTTCATATTTATTGCAATAATAAATTATTTGTTGCGAAGCGAAGCATCAATAATTAACTATATTTTCTTTGGTTTTATATTCATTGATATCTTTACTTCTTCTTTCGGGAAGAAGGGGAAGAAAAATCTGAAAGGCGGATGGATTGTTCTAGCAGGATTTATTGGTATGGCTGTTTTTATAATTCTCCAGATTTTGCTGGACTTCTCACTTATATCTCCTTTAACAGAATACAACCAGGTTTTTGTTTATGGAATGATCAGCTTTGCGATATCAATGTCTTTGTTCCTTTCTCTTAACTTTTCACAGATAAATAAAGATCTGGAAACTCAGCTCGTAAAAGTAAAAGAGCTTTCAGAAAAAACTTTAGAGCAGGAGAGGATAGCAAATAAACTTGAGCTTGAGCGCAGAATTATTGAAGCAGAGAATGAAAGGAAAACACAGGAACTTGAAGAAGCAAGAAAGCTGCAGCTTTCCTTGCTGCCTAAAGAAATTCCGGAATTAGAAAATTTTAATATTGCCTGTTATATGAATACTGCAACTGAAGTTGGCGGAGATTATTATGATTTTATTTCTGATGCAAATCCCGGAATTACAATTGCCATTGGTGATGCAACCGGTCATGGTGTAAAAGCCGGAACTCTTGTAGCCATAGTTAAAGGTCTTTTTCATGTTCTGAGTCCTGAATTACCTGTAGAACAGACTTTAGCTAAAATCAATACTTCTATCAGGTCAATGCAATTGGGTAATCTTTATATGGGGTTAACACTCCTGAAAATTAATAATTCAGATATTAGTATCTCTTCAGCGGGTATGCCTCCTATTTTGCTCCTCAGGAAAAATGAAGGAAGGATTGAAGATATAATTATTAAAAGAATGCCTCTTGGTGCTACTGAAAAAATAAATTTTGAAGAACACCATATTAAAATGAATTCGGGAGATACACTTCTTCTTTTAAGTGATGGATTACCTGAACTATTTAATTCAAACAAAGAAATGTTTGAGTATAAAAGGATAAGAGAGATATTAACTAATAATGCAGGTAAAAATCCTGAAGAAATAATTGAAGAATTAAAATTCGCCGCAGATAAATGGAGGAACGGTTCTCCTCAAAATGATGATATGACTTTTATTGTAATTAAACATAAATAAGATTCTACAATCTCTGTTTGAATCAAATTACCGGCAATTCAATAAATATTTTTATATTGGTTATTAAATGGATTTCATTACTATCATAATATTTCTAGGGATTGTTCAGGGAGTTTTTGTCGGCATACTTCTCTTAACTTTAAACAGGGGGAATGTAAAAGCTAACCGGCTTCTGGGAATATTAATGATACTTTTCTCTTTAAGTATTTCCGGTTTTGAATTAGAAAGGATTCCATTAGATGAAGATTTACATTTTTTGTCAGATATCCCGTCGTCAGTGATTTTCACATTCGGTCCTTTATTTTTCTTTTATGTTATAACCCTTACGAGAAGAGATTTCAGGTTTAATAAAAAATCACTAGTACACTTTATTCCTTTTTTCCTCCTTATTGTATTTAATATTGTTTTTTATTTGTTCATTTCTAATGAAGAATCCAGAACAGGAAATGATCAGCTTTTTTCAACTGCCGACAGTTTAATACTTGGACTACAGCTTATTCATATTTTTATATACCTGTTCTTTACTAAAATTGTAATTAAAGAACATGAACTTAAAATTAAATCCACACTCTCATCAATGGATAATATAAATCTCCGATGGCTTAACCTTTCAGTACATCTTTTTAATGGAATTTTTGGATTAATAGCAGTCTTTCTTATTCTATCTGTCATAGGGATAAACATTGACGATTACTTTAATAATATTATACATGTATTGGTTGCATTGATAATTTTGGGTTTAGGTTACTGGGGGTTTAAACAACCGATTATTTTTCCCGTTGAATCAGATAGTGTAAAAGTAAGAAAATATGAATGGTCTACTTTAACAGATGAAAAAGCCGATGATTATTTAATCAAATTAAAAGTTATTATGAATGATGAAAAACCATATTTGGAAAGTAGTCTGACTCTTCAAAAACTTGCAGATATGGTAGGAATTTCTCCGCAGCATCTTTCACAGATAATTAATGAAAAATTAAATCAAAATTTTTTTGATTTCATTAATTGCCACAGGATTAAAGAAGCAAAAAGATTATTGGTTGATCCCAAAGGCGAATTATTAACAATCCTGGCAATTGCCGAAGAGGTTGGATTTAATTCCAAGTCATCTTTTAATACGGCATTTAAAAAAATTACCGGTATGACTCCAACAGAATATAAAAAATCTCTTTCAAATCTCTCCTGAAATTATTCCGTCTGTCATAAATATTAACCGAACCATGTACAACTTTATCATTTAAGACAACAACTTTAGTTCGACTTTATCTATTGAGACGACGCTTCGTGTTATAATCAATATTTTTACGCTATGTTTTTAATTACAGAAGGGAATAAAATGAAAATTCTATCGGTATCAATTTTATTAGCAATAATTTTTAGTTGTCAATTATTTTCACAGGAAGAAACATTAATTGGCAATGATGATATTTCTCATGGTGGTTTTGGCGGGCCTGTAATTAAATACACACAAATTAAAGGAGAACCCGGTGTATTGGTTGGCGGACGAGGTGGCTGGATTATTAATCATTCTTTTATAATTGGCGGCGGCGGTTATGGTATAGTGAATAACATCCATGCAAATAATACTATTATGGCAGGTTTTTGGGGAACTGAACCTTTTATAAATTTTGGATACGGCGGACTCGAACTCGAATATATAATAAAATCCGATCAGCTTATACATTTTTCTGTTTATACTTTAATTGGCGGAGGTAGTGTTACCTACAGAAATGAATTATGGAATGATAATAATGACTGGGATGATTGGAATTTTGGATCAGATGCTTTCTTTGTTTTTGAACCTGCAGCCAATGTTGAATTAAATATTATCAGCTTCTTCAGAATTAGTGCTGGTGTTAGTTACAGGTTTATTTCAGGAGTGGAGTTTGATGATTTGAAGAATAGTGATCTTGATGGTCCTTCTGCAGCTTTAACATTAAAATTTGGTAATTTCTAAAATGTTATCTACAGGGGAGAAAATTTGTCTTTTAACAGGATCAGATTCCGGTATCGGGAAAGCAGCGGCAAAACGTTTAGCCCAACTTGGAACTAAACTCTTACTTGTTTCAAGAAGCAATAACCGCGGAGAAAGAGCGGTTCACGAAATTAAAACATTAACCGGCAATAATGATATTCATTTATTCATTGCTGATCTCTCTTCACAGGAATCAATTTTCAACCTTACCGGGAAGATAAAAGAAAAATTTACAAAGATAGATATCCTGATAAATAATGCTGGAGCCTATTTTTCAAAAAGACATTTAACTACTGACGGAATTGAAGCAACTTTTGCAGTTAATTATTTATCAAGATTTTTTTTGACAAATCTCCTTCTCGATTTGCTTAAGCAGAGTAATGAAGCAAGAATTATAAATGTTTCAGGAGAGAATCATAGAAAAGGGAAAATAAATTTTAATGATTTAAGCTTAGCTGAAAATTACTCGGCATTTTCTGCAAATGCTCAATCGAAGCTGGCTGATATTTTATTTACATATTCCCTAGCAGATAGATTAAAGAATACAAACATAACGGTTAACTGTTTACATCCTGGATCTGTAGCAACAAATATTATTTATTCAGATCCGGATGCAAATGCTGCGGGAAAAATTTTATATGGTTTAGTTTCACTATTCTTTACTAAACCTGAAAAAGGATCTGAAACAATTATTCACCTTGTCGCTTCTCCTGAAGTATCACAAATAACGGGTAAATATTTTATTAATAAAAAAGAAGTCAGTTCATCCCGTCTTTCATATGATAAAAGCCTGGCAGCCAAATTATGGAATGAGAGTGAGAGGCTGACATCAAAATTTCTCCATTACGAATTTAAAGATAACTAACCGGGACATTTATGAATCCTATAAATAAAAAAATAGATATTGTTTTTTTGATAATTATTCTTTCAAACATGCCATTCATTTCCTCCTATGCACAAAAAAAATCATATACTCTTGATGATGCAATAAATACCGCTCTGGTGAATAATCGTGAAGTAATTATTGCAAAAATGAATATTCAAAAATCGAATGCCGCAGTAGGGGAAGCATTTGGTTATGCACTGCCAAGTTTAGATGTATCAGCGGACTTTGCACACTTCCTTAAGAAACCCAAAACACCTTTCCCTGATTTTGGTGCACTTTTAGGCAATGCAACATATTCTATTTTATTTGATGAAGGAGTTCTTCCCAGAGATGATGATAAGTTTAAACCGGTTGGTTATTCACTTCAGTCATTTGCCCAGTCAAACAGCTATCAAACAAAAGTCCAGGTGACACAAACTCTTTTCAATTCTGCTGTATTCCGTGGAATAGGTGCGTCGCAAATCTATCTTAATCTTTCTAAGGAAGAATATAACCGGGTAGCAGCTTCTACAATACTAAATGTAAAAAAAGCTTTCTATGGAGTCCTACTTTCTAAACAGCTTTTGCAGATTACAAAAGACAGTTATGAGAATGCGCAGGATAATTTAAAGAATGTAAACGCGCTGTATGAACAGGGATTAGTTTCTGAGTTTGATGCACTTCAGGCAGAAGTTAATGTTGAAAATATTAAACCAGTTGTTCAGCAGATGGAGAATACACTAAAATCTGCTCAGGATGGGTTAAAGATATATCTTGGAATTGATCAGAATGAGGATATAGATGTTGAAGGAGAACTGGCTTATTCCAAAGAAATGATTCCGGATAAAAATGAAACTGTCCTGCTTGCATTAAAAAATAATTATGGTATTAAATCGATGCAGTTAAAAATGGAAGTTGATGATGCTTTTATTGATCTGGATCGTTCCGAATACTGGCCTTCTGTTTATGCTTTTGGAAATTATACATATGCAGGGTCAGCAGATAAATGGAATTTCCAGAATTATTCTTCTGCTATGGTTGGAGTGACTTTTTCTATGAATCTTTTCATGGGGCATCAAACTAAAAACCGGGTTGAACAAAGAACAATTTCTCTTCAGCAAACAGAACAGCAATTGTTTCAGTACAAAGATTTTATTTCAACAGAAGTAAAAGCAAAATTGAATGAGTTAATAAGAGTTGAGCAAACATTGGAAGCCCAGGAAAGAAATGTAATACTTGCAGAAAAGGCTTATAAAATTGCGACAATAAGATATAATGAAGGTACAGGTAACCAGCTTGAGGTTCAGAATGCCGATATCGCATTAAGGCAGGCAAAAATAAATAAGCTGCAATCCGTATATGATTATTTAATTGCTCGTTCAACTCTTGATGAACTACTTGGTGTTGTTAAAGAAAAATATTTTAAACCGGAAATAGTTGAATGAAAATACAATTAATGAAAAAAATGGATTTAAACATTATCGGAGTACTAAAAATGAAATTGAAAAATATACTGGTAGTAATTCTCTTTCTTCCAGCAGTAGTATTTGTTAGTTGCGGAGAAAAAGAAGAACCTACAAAAAGTGTTGAAGAGATCAGGAAAGAAGAAGGGGTTCCTGTTAAAATAAGAATACTCGATACCAAACCATTTGAAAAATACTATAGCTTCTTTGCAAAGTTGAGCGGAATAAAAGAAGCGACAAAAGGGGCAATAGTTGGTGGCAAGATTGAAAAAATAAATGCAATGGTTGGTGAACAAATTGCAAAAGACCAGGTCATCGTAGAGTTTGATGAAACTAATCCCGGCTTGCAATATGAACAGGCAAAGACAGGTTTAACGAATGCAGAAAAAACTTACCTGAGATTAAAAACTCTTCTTGAAGCCGGTGAAACATCACAGGCAAATTTTGATGGTGCAGAAACCCAATATCTTGTTGCAAAAAGAAATTATGAATCATTAAAGCAAATGCTATTCATTGAATCTCCATTTGAAGGAATTCTTGTAGATATAAAAGTTAACGAAGGTGATAATGTTGATAAAGACACACATCTTTTTACTGTTGCCCAGTTGAATAAAATGCGTGCTAAAGTTTGGGCATCGGAAAGTGAAATAAGACAGATAAAAAAAGGAATGGTAGCTCAAATGAATTACAACGGGAAAAAGTATTCCGGAAGAGTAGTTGATGTTTCTCTTGCTGCTGATCCATTTAAACAAGCATTTTATGCTGAAGTTGAATTTGATAATCCAAACAGGGAATTAAAGAGCGGTGTAATTGCAGATATAAAAATCCTTACTTATAAAAATTCCAGCGCGGTTATTGTTTCAAGGAATCTTGTTTCCAAAGATGAAAAAGGTAATTATGTTTTTGTGGTTAAAAACGGAATTGCTGAAAAACGGTATATAAAAAATGGTAACGATAGTGGATTGGATTACGAAGTGAAAGAAGGTTTAGCTAAAGGTGATAATCTTGTTGTCCAAGGTAATACTCTGTTGGATAATGGTACTAAAGTTAAAGTGATTCAATAAAAGGAAGATAAAATGTTTCTTGCAAAAATTTCAATCGAACGCCCCATTATGACAACAATGGGATTATCTGTTTTCCTCATCTTCGGAATAATCGCGTATTTAACTTTAAACCTTGAACTCGATCCTGATGTAGAAATTCCTTATGTAACAATTGTAACAACATATCCCGGTGCCGGACCAAAGGAAATTGAAACGCTTATCAGTAAAAGGCTGGAAGAATCTGTTTCAACAATAAGCCAGATTGAAAGAGTTGAATCCTATTCGCTTGATGGTTTATCAATTGTAATAATTGAATTTAAACTTGGGAAAGGTGTCGATATAGCAAATCAGGAAGTGAAGGATAAAGTAGATGAAATAATTAACGATCTTCCTGAAGAAGCCGATTTGCCCATCGTTCAGAAAGTAGATCTTAAACAATTCCCGGTTGCTGAGGTTGTTCTTAGTGGTGATCTCGATCCTCGTGAGCTTTATGAAATTGCTGACAAAAATCTGAAGGACAGGTTTTCCCAAATAGAAGGCGTTGCCAAAGTTGATATAACAGGCGGACAGGAAAGAGAAGTTAGGATTGTACTTGATAACAGGATTGCTTATGAAAATATGATCTCGCTTCCGCAGCTTTTGCAAATTTTAAAAGCGCATAACCTGGATATTCCCGGTGGTTATTTTAAAATAAAAGACCAGGAATATACTGTAAGGCTTGATGGAGAATTTGCAAACCCCGATGCAATAAAAGATCTGCAGGTTCCGACTCCTTTCGGACCAAAGAAAGTTCAACAGTTTGCCCAGGTGTACGACGCAGGAAAAGATATAAGACAACGTGCAGTTTACTATGACAACATAAAAAATGTCCGCGATGAAAATGTTGTTCGAATGGGAATTATAAAAAGCAGTGAAGGTAATGTTGTTAAAGTTGCAGATGCTATAAGAAATGTAATTCCGGAAATTCAATCAATTCTGCCAAAAGGCTGTAATCTTCAAATGGTTAATGATGAATCTGTCTTTGTAAAAAGCAGTGTTGATGATACGATGAGCAATGTTTACCTTGGAGTTATATTTACAGGTTTGGTCCTTCTTCTATTTCTTCATGATATTCGCGCCACATTTATTGTTGCTCTCTCAATGCCTACATCAATTATATCAACATTTTTTCTGCTTAAAGCATTTGGTTTAACTCTTAATATGATGACATTGATGGGGCTTTCAGTTTCAGTAGGTGTCCTTGTTGCCAACTCAATTGTGGTGATTGAAAATATCTTTCGTTACAAAGGATTAGGAAAGAATAATAAAGAAGCTTCCTACTATGGAACCTCCGAAGTTACTGTTGCCGTTTTGGCGGCTACTTTAACAAACCTTGTAGTTTTTCTTCCAATAGTAAATATGTCTTCAATTGTAGGGCAATGGTTAAAGGAATTAGCTATGTCAGCAGTGTTTGCTACAATATTTTCTTTAATTATGTCTTTTACACTAACACCAATGCTTGCATCTCTTATTCTTCCGAAAGGAATACCAAAGAAGCCTAAAATTGCATATTGGTTTGATGAGATGGAAAATAAAATTGTTAATGGCTATAAAAGAATACTTGCTTCTTCTTTAAAGACAAAGTTAAGAGGTTGGATAATTGTAATTGCCACATTTATATTATTCTTTTTAGTGCTGATGACTATTGGTCCAAAAATCGGATTTGAATTTATGCCTTCTTTCGATGACGGAAAGATCAGGGTAAATATTGAACTGCCTGAAGGTTATAACCTTGAAGAAACTTCTAGGGTTTTGGAGAATGTTGAGGGAAAGATAAAGAAGCATAAGGAAGTTACACATATTCTTACCGATGTCGGGAAACTAAGTAATATTAATATTGGGACAAACATGGCTTCAATGGTGGTTCAGCTTGTTGATGTAAAACAAAGAGATCTTGGTATTCAGAAAATGATTTCAAAATTTGTTGAAGAACTTTCTGATATTCCAAATGCAAAAATCACTGTTGATTTTGCTTCCTCAATGGGAGGACCCGGTGCACAGGTACAATTTTATTTGATGGGTCAGGATTTGAATAAGCTTGAAGAACTAAAACATCAGATAATCACAAAAATAAAAGATGTTCCTGGTTTAATTAATTTCGATAATTCATCAAGGGCAGGAAAACCTGAAATTACTGTTTATCCTAAGCGGGAAATGCTTACAGAAACAGGCTTAACGGTGACTGAAGTGGCCCTTACTCTCCGTTCATCAATTGAAGGAATCGTGTCATCAAAATACAGGGAATTTGGAAATGAATATGATATTACTGTAACACTTGATGACAGATCGATAAGTTCTCCGGAGGATATCGGAAATATTACAGTCATTTCGCCAGTAACAGGAGCTGTAAGATTATCGCAGGTTGCCGATATAAAATTCACAACCGGTTATACAAAAATTTTGCATAGGGATAAATTCACTTCAATTTCATTTACGGGTTCTCCTGCTGCAGGCTTTCCCCTTGGAACAGTAACAGGCGAAATAGATAAGAGACTTGCCGGAATAGAACTTCCTCCGGGTTATGCAATTAAATGGGGAGGTAATGTAAAAATGATGAATGAAATGGTTTCTGATATGATGTTCGCTTTCTTTCTTGCAGCATTATTAACCTATATGCTTCTGGCAGCTATTCTTGAAAGTTTCTGGCAGCCAGTAATGATTATGTTGACAGTAGTTCTTGGAATGATTGGAGTATTCCTTTCATTATTCATTACTAATACTTCATTCAGCATAACATCATTAATGGCAATAATAATGCTGATTGGAATTGTAGTAAACAATGCAATATTAATCCTTGATTATACAAACCAGTTAAGACGAGAACAAGGAATGAATTCTCATGACGCATTATTAGAAGCATGCCCGATAAAACTTAAACCGCAAATAATGTCATCGGTTGCTATTATTCTTGGTATGCTTCCGCTTGCAATGGGAATAGGAGACGCAGGTAAAGAGATGCGGATTCCTCTCGGTGTTGTTGCAATTGGTGGTTTAATAGCTTCTACATTATTAACCATATTTGTGATACCGGCATTTTATTTTATTACATCAAAAGTAAAAACTGTAATAGGAAAACAAATTAATTGAAAAATGCAATCAGTCAATTATAAATAATAATGGAGTCAAAAATGAAAATGTCCGTTATGAATACAATGAAATTATTTCTTTTATCACTTATGGTTTTTTATGGGTGTGATGAAGAATCATCCAATATCAATAATAATGATACTATTTATGGTTCCGGCAACGTGGTAACACAAACAAGAAATGTTGATGAATGTTCAGGTATAACTATACAAAATGTCGGGAACATATATTTAACTCAGGATGAAAATCAGTCTATCCGTGTCGAAGCTGATGATAATATTATTGATGATGTAATAACCCGTAAAGAGAATGGGATTCTTATTGTTGGTTTGGAAGATGGAAGCTACTCCAACATTACTCTTAAAATTTTTGTTTCACTGAAAACAATTAAGAGTCTCTCAATTAATGGCGCCGGAAATATTACTACCGAAAATTCATTTATTTGTGACAGCTTGAACCTGGCAATTAATGGTGCGGGAAATGTTAATCTTAAAGGAAATGGAAATTATCTTAATTGTTTTATTAATGGCGCAGGCAATGTTATGGCACAAGAGTTCATTGTTCAGAAGTGTAGAGTGCTTGTTAATGGAGCCGGAACATGTACTGTTAATGTAACCGAAGATTTAGATGCTTCTGTAAATGGAGTAGGAACAATTTTTTATTATGGTAATCCTGCAAATGTAAAAACTTCAATTACCGGACTTGGGCAGATAATTCGAAGATAGTCTGGGTGATTTCACAACCAATGATATAGTAAAAGAATTCTTCAAATAATTTTAAGAGTTAATTATGAAAAAATTTCCCGGAATAAATACTCTAATTAATTTATGCTGCACTCTATTCATGCTTAATTCTTATTTGTTATTACCTTCGGAGTGTAAAGCTCAGGAAAAAAGTGAGGCAAATCGGGATTCGATAATCGCAGCAGCACGTGAGATTATTGCTTTGCAAAAATACTGTGCACTTATAACAATAGACTCAATTGGTCTGCCGTCAATCAGGACAATGAACCCTTTCCCACCGGAAGAAGACATGTTTGTCTGGATGGCAACTAACCCCAAAAGTCGCAAGATACAGGAAATCAAAAATAATCCAATGGTATGTCTTTACTATGCAGATCATAGCCAGGCTTCAGGGTATGTTGCAATAACCGGTAAGGCGATTTTAGTAAATGATATGAGTGAAAAGATGAAGAGAAAAAGAGATTATTGGGAACAAGCATTTCCAGACTGGGAAAAAGATATGGTTCTGATTAAAGTAATTCCTTTGAAAATGGATGTATTGAATTACAAAAGAAAAATGTTTAATGATCAGGTTACCTGGAGGGTTCCATCAATAGAATTTGAAAATCCGTAAATGTTATAATTTTACATTCAATAGGAGCATAATTATGCTTAAACTTTAAAGCTAATCCATTTTGAAAAATGAGGAAGTTGTATGAATAATAGAATAGAAATAGCAATACAAAAATTTGAATCAGGGTATAATTGTGCGCAGGCTGTATTGTTTGCATGCTGCGATAATTTTAGCATTGATAAAGACAAAGCATTAAAAATCGCTTGCGGCTTCGGTGCCGGAATGGGCAGGAAACAGGAGGTTTGTGGCGCTGTTACTGGTGGAATTATAGCCATTGGATTGAAGTACGGCAGAGGTAAGAAAGATGATCAGTCTGCTACTGAAATAACTTATGAAAAAACAAGAGAACTATTGGATAAATTTCAGGCAAGGCATGATACATTTATTTGCCTGCAATTGCTTAATGGATGCAACCTCACGACTGAAAAAGGACAGAAATATTTTAAAGAGAATGATTTGAAAACTAAAGTTTGCAGCAAATGTGTCCAGAGCGTGATCGAGATAATGGAAGATATATTATAGAGAATTAATGAGAATCTTTCCTTCTAAACTTCCCTGCATTTTACAATTAATTTATCCGGGATTTTCCCGTATGATTTTCAAAACCATTATTACATTTTATCTATTAATAATTTTCAATCAGGATATATTTCCCTTTAGCTTTTTAAACGAAGAAGACACGACAAAAAATGTTTCAAATAAACAAATAAGAATCTACAACACAATCCGATTAACAACAGATAAACCCGTAATCGATGGTGTTCTTAATGATGAATGCTGGAAAACAGGTGAATGGTCAGGCGATTTTACTCAATGGATTCCTAATGAAGGAGCTAAACCTTCGCAGCCAACTCAAA
>CAZECH010000005.1:0-22646 GCA_964510675.1 uncultured Ignavibacteriaceae bacterium | reverse complement strand
TTGTGTACGAAGATCGAATAAAGTTTTTTGTCCCAGGTATTGTGTATAATATGTGAGAAAGAATTGTATAACAGATTGAAAAATCAGTGTGGCAAACAGAATCAAACTTATTTCAATCAAACCATTGTAATCGGAATTGGCGATATAATCATCAATTGCAATTTTTGTAAGATAAGGCCGAACGGGTCCCAATGCTGCAACAACAATATTTAAGAATATAGCAAAGAAGACATACTTCCTGTATGGCTTGATATAACGAAGCAGACGTTTCATCAAATGTGAATCGTATGCTTTACCTAAAATTTCTTCTTCGCTATGATAATCTTGTGACATATAATTAAGTTCAGGTTTTCTGAAGGAGTCCTTTGGACAAGTGTAAGTTCAAGACTGCTTCTTAACGTTCAGTTAGATTACTTTATGATAATTCCTGCCTTCAAAAAAAGATTTAATATTTTCTGCAGTAGTATCCAGAATCCTTTCAACTGCTTCTGCAGAATCAAATGCCATATGCGGAGTTATAATTACATTTTCCTGTTTGAGTAAAATATTTCTTTTTAGAATTGCTTCGAGATGCTCTACTGAAACATTTTTGGTAAGCATCTGGTTTTCTTCCTTAATTAATTCTTCACCTTCAAAAACATCCAACCCTGCACCGCCGAAAATTCCTTTTTCAATTGCGTAATAAAGTGCCTTTGGTTCAATAATTCCACTTCTTGCAGTATTAATAAATAATGCACCTTTTTTAACTTTTGTAATATTATTCATATTGATGAGATGATGTGTGTGCTGATTATATGGACAATGCAAAGTAATAATATCGGACCTGTTCAACAATTCGTCAAGCGGGACATAACTGAAATCAAGAAGCTCAGTGAAAATATGATTTGGCTTTGCATCGGTTGCAATAATTTTCATACCGAAACCCTTGGCGATTTTAATTACATGAACACCAATGCTTCCGGCACCAATTACTCCAAGAGTTTTACCTCTTAGATCAAAACCTTGTAAACCTGCAAGCGAGAAATCATTTTTAATGGTCCTAACATAAGCTTTATGGAGGTTTCTTGAAAGAGTAAGAATTAATGCAAATGTATGCTCGGCAACTGTATTTTCTCCATAGAAAGGAACATTTGCAACCGAAATATTTCTTTTCTTTGCTGTTTCCAGATCAATATGATTATAGCCCGTACTTCTTGCAGAAATGAGTTTTAATTTTTTGGCTTTTGAAATTACTTTAGCTGAAATATCAGAGTAAATGAAAGGAGAAATAACCTCAACTACATTAATAAAACCAGGAATAGTGTTGTCAGTAAGTACATCTGCGGAAAAAAGAAGCTCAAACTTTTTATCAAACTTCTTCTTTATAAAGTTTTTTTCTTTTGTAGTTATTTCAAAAAATGCAATTTTTCTTTTTACCATAGTTGTTAGCTCAATTCTTCCAGTTCTTTTTCAAGCAGTTGTTTGAAATGCAAATCAGCATAGGTTCCTCCAAGCAATACAAGTTCTTCATGTGTTCCTTCTTCAACAATTTTTCCTTTAGAAAGAACTATAATTTTATCGGCATCTTTTACAGTAGATATTCTATGACTGATAATAATGCTGGTTCTGTCCTTCATAAAATCTTTTAAACTTTTAAGAATTTCCTCTTCTGTATGCGTATCAACAGCAGAAAATGAATCATCAAGTATAAGTATTTTGGGATTAATTGCTAACGCTCTTGCAAGCGCAGCTCTCTGCTTTTGTCCGCCGGATAAAGTAATTCCTCTTTCTCCAACCAATGTATCATATTGAAGAGGAAAGTCTTCAACATCTTTATCAAAGTGAGCAATCCTGGAAACTTCAAATACTCTTTCTTTATTAATCGATCTTAATCCGTAAGATATATTATTCGATACAGAATCTGAAAACATAAAAGATTCCTGCTGTACAACACCAATCTCTCTTCTTAAAACATTTAAAGGAATGGTCCTTACATCTTTACCATCAATAAGAATCTTACCCTCTGTGACATCATAAAGTCTTGGAATAAGGTTTATAAAAGTTGTTTTACCAATTCCGGTATAACCCATAATTGCAATTGTGGAACCTTGCGGTATTTTCAAATTAATGTTTTTAAGTATATGAGGATGATTCTCATCATACCTGAAAGAAACATTTTTAAATTCTATTTCACCTTTTATTTCTTTAATTGAATAATCAGTTTGATCAGAATCGTCAATTTCATATTGTTCTGCAAGCATTTTATTCAAACGTTTCATACTTGCTTCTGCTTGTTGAATAATATTTATAACCCAGCCGAAAGCAATCATTGGCCAAATAAGAATACCAAGATAAATAATAAATGCAGTTATCTCACCAAGAGTAATATCACCTGAAATAACCCGGCCTCCTCCAATCCCAATTACAAGAATTATTGATAAGCCGGTAATAATAAACAGAAATGGCATTATTGCAGCTTGTATTTTTACCATATCCATATTTTTCTTAAGGTATTCCTGGCTAAGCTTATTAAATTGTTTGATTTCACTTTCTTCTCTTATATAAGATTTAATAACTCGTATTCCTGAAAAATTTTCCTGGGCTTTTGTAGTTATTTCTGAAAACTTTTCCTGTATCAGAGTAAACTTCTGATGAATCTTCTTTCCGATTTTATAAACTACAACTGAAAGTATCGGCAGTGGAAGAAGAGTGTAAAGAGTCAGCATAGGATCGAGAGAGATCATTATGGCGAGAACAATTATTAATCTTATTAAAGTATCTGTGGAATACATAACAGCGGGACCGATAAACATTCTTACAGCATTAATATCATTAGTTGCGTGAGCCATTATATTTCCGGTAGAATTATTCTGAAAGAACCTTAGTGGCAAATGCTGTATATGATTCCAGAAATCATAACGAAGGTCATACTCAATCTCTCTTGATACAACAATGATAGTTTGCCTTATATAGAATCTGAAAATACCTGCGAATAAGGAAGCGGCTACAATCAGCAAACCATAATTTGCAAGTTGTTCCGGTGTTGTGTTTTTTTCAAGAGCATTAATGGAATCTTTCAAAAGGATAGGTACATAAACGGTACCTATATTGGAAAGAAGAATAAATACAAAACCCCAAAAGAGTTTTTTCTTGTAACGGACAAAATATTTCTTAAGAGTATAGAGATTTTTCATCTGTGAAATAGTTGACGTTTAGATAATTATTGTAAAGCAATTTCAGTTAAGAATTTTTTTATCTCGTCTTTTGCAGGCTCATTAACCATATATTCAATTTCCTCATCATAATTAATGTCATCGAAATAAGTAAGCTGCACTCTGAATAGTTTTTCGTTAAAACCTTCTTTAAATATTTTATTAGTTTTTCGAACAACTTCTTCTTAAATCTGAACCCTTTTTTTCTTATCCGGTCTTCCAAAATTTTTCTATTAATTTTTGATTTGCCGAAAAGGTCAAAATCAATTGATCTACGATGGCCAATTTGGAGTGCTAATGAAGTACCGCCAACAAGAAAAAAACTTCTCTTAAATTTTCGGATTAATGGTAAGAGTTTTATTTGTTCAGGGGTTAATATTTCTTTATGAAGCATGTCTTTTGAAATACAAATAAAAAAAATGTTTTGTTTGCTTTCTGTAGTTATTTCTTTTTTTTGAAATCTGACTGAAAAAAATCTCTGAAACCTTTTTCAAACCCAATATTTCTATTAATCTTTGAAATCCTTTCCAATCACCGTTATTAAGAATCATTTCTACCAATATCTCATCACTTATTTTTTCTTTGGAATCCTCTTTTGCAGACCAAAGCAAATAAGAATAATCTTTTATCAGTTTTTTTCTTTTATCCATTTTAATCGATTAAATTAAAATTTGTATACTTTTGCAAAACTTCAGGTACAATTATTTTACCTTCAGGAGTTTGATAGTTCTCCAGCAGAGAAACCATCAACCTGCTGGTTGCTAAGCCTGAACCGTTTAGTGTATGAACAAATTCCGGTTTTTTTGTCTGATCATTCCTGAAACGGATGTTAGCCCTTCTTGCCTGGAAGTTTTCAAAGTTACTGCAGGAAGACGATTCAAGCCAATGGTTTTCAGCAGGAGACCAGGTTTCTATATCATAACATTTTGCTGCAGAGAAACTTAGATCACCTGTGCAAAGCAATAAAATTCTGTAAGGAATTTTTAATGCCTGCAAAATATCTTCTGCATCTTTAACGAGTTTTTCAAGTTCATCATAAGATGTTTCCGGTTTTACTAGTTTAACCATTTCTACTTTATTAAACTGATGAACACGAAGAAATCCTTTAGATTCTTTTCCATAAGAGCCGGCTTCACGCCTGAAGCATGCGGAATAACCAACATGCTTTATCGGAAGATCACTTTCATTTAAGATCTCATTCCGGTAAATATTTGTAATCGGAACTTCTGCGGTTGGGATAAGATAGAGTTCATCTTTTTCTAAGTGATACATATCTTCCGCCATTTTAGGAAGCTGTCCGGTTCCTCTCATAGAATCGCGGTTAACAAGAAAAGGAGGGAATACTTCAGAATAACCATGATGATCAAGATGATAATCAAGCATAAAATTTATTAAAGCTCTTTCAAGAGTTGCACCTTTTCCAATATAAAGAGGAAAACCCGAACCGGAAATCTTAGCACCTCTTTCAAAATCAAGTATCTTTAACTTTTTACCAAGTTCAACATGATCAAATACCTTTTCCTGCTTCTCAATTGAAAATCCATCAGGAAGCCATTCTCTTACAACAACATTATTTTCTGCACTTTTTCCAACTGGAACAGATGCATGAGGCATGTTTGGTATGAATAAAAGAATTTCTTCTAACTGTTGCTCCACTTCCCGGAGTTGCAAATCCAAATCAGAAATTTGATCGGAAACAGTTTTCATTTCAGTAAGCACAGAAGTGACATCCTGTCCAGCTTTTTTCATTTGAGGGATTTGAGAAGATACCTTGTTACGTTTTGCTTTTAATTCATCGGCTTTCAAAATTATTTCGCGCCGCTGTATATCCAATTTTAACAGGTCGTCGAGTTTATCAACTTCATTTTTGTTTTTTATTCCATTTCTGACAAGTTCGGGATTTTCTCTTATTAGTTTTAGATCAAGCATTTACTTCCTGTTATAAATTTTGAGGTGGTAAGTAGAATTATATAGAAGATTACTTCACAACCAGATTATAAATTTTATTCTTCACGAAAATTTCTTTAACAACCTTGCTTCCGTTTATATATTTTAAAACTTTCTCATCTTTAAGTACAATTGTTTTCACTGATTCCTGATCTGAATCAATCGGCATTTCAATAGTTGCACGTAATTTTCCGTTTATCTGTACAGCAATATTTACTTTGTCTTCTATTAGTGCAAAAGCATCAGGATTATACCAAACCGGTTTTTCATAAACAGAATGTTCTTTTCCGAGAAGCTGCCAGCATTCTTCTCCAAGATGAGGAGCTACTGAAGAAAATAGAATAGCAAATCTTTCCAGGATATATACCTGGATTTCTTTTGAGCATTCCTCAATTCTTTTTGTTTCATTTAACAATTCCATCAAAGATGCGATTGCAGTATTGAAACGGAAGTTGTCAATTTCTTCTTCAAACTTTTTTATTGTTTGATTTATCTTCCTGTAAAGTTTTTTCTCATCTTCATTTAGGGAATTAATATCATAAGAATTTTTGGTTTGAATTCCATTTCCAGCATTCTTGAATTTATTATAAAGTTCATAAGTTCTATTAACAAATCTATCTGTTCCTGCAATTCCTTTTTCGCTCCAGTCTCCGCCAAGATCATAAGGACCCATAAACATTAAATAAAGGCGGAATACATCTGAACCATATTCATTTGTGAAATCATCTGGGTTAACAATATTGTTTTTAGATTTTGACATCTTGGTCCCCTGGTTTGTAATTGTTCCCTGGTGAATAAGATTTGTAAAAGGCTCATCGCTGTTGGTCCATCCGAGATCTCTTAAAAACTTAGGAATAAATCTTTCATAAAGGAGAGGCATTACTGCATGTTCTGCACCTCCAACATACATATCAATCGGCGTCCATTTGTCTGCAAGCTGTCTGTCGAATGGCGCATTATTAATTTTAGGATTAAGATAACGGAAATAATACCACGAAGAATCAACAAATGTATCCATAGTGTCGGCATCTCTTTTTGCTTCTCCATTACACTTCGGGCATTTTATATTTATGAAGTCCTTATTCGATTCGAGCGGAGATTCTCCCGATGGCCTAAACCCAACTTCATATGGAAGTTCGACCGGCAGATCTTTTTCATTTACCGGTACTTCACCACATTTTGGACAATGAATAATCGGGATTGGAGTTCCCCAATAACGCTGGCGTGAAATTAACCAATCGCGAAGTCTATAATTAATTTTGTTTTTGCCAATTCCTTTTTCTTCAAGCCAATTAATTATTTTCTTTTTTGCATCATCAACATAAAGTCCGTCAAGAAAATCACTGTTTGTTGCGGGCCCGTCTCCCAAATACGCTTTCCCATTAAAATCTTCAGGAGGTTTTACAGTTCTGACTATTGGCAAATTAAATTTTTCTGCAAACTCCCAATCACGCTCATCCTGACCGGGAACAGCCATAATTGCACCTGTTCCATAAGTAGTTAAAACATAATCTGCAATCCATATTGGAATTTTTTTATTGTTTACAGGATTAATTGCATAAGCTCCGGTAAAAACACCGGTCTTCTCTTTTACAGTTGATGTCCTGTCAATTTCTGACATTGATTTGATAGAATCTTTATACTGATTCACTGCAGCTCTGAATTCATTAGTTGTAATTGCATCAACTAAAGTATGTTCCGGTGCAAGTACCATATAAGTTGCACCAAAAAGTGTATCAGGTCTTGTCGTAAAAATTTTTATTTCTTCATTACTTTCATCAACTTTAAATACTACTTCTGCACCAACACTTTTTCCAATCCAGTTTCTCTGCATCAATTTGGTTTTTTCGGGCCAGTTGATTTTATCTAAGTAGGAAAGAAGTTCTTCAGCATAATCAGTTATTTTGAAAAACCACTGGGTAAGATTTTTCTGAATGACAAGGGTACCGCACCTTTCGCAAGTACCATCAGACTGTACCTGCTCATTTGCAAGCACAGTATGATCTTTTGGACACCAATTAACAGGTGCGTTTTTTCTGTAAGCCAATCCCTTTTTATAAAGCTGAAGAAAGAGCCATTGATTCCATTTGTAATATTCCGGTGCGCAAGTCATCAATTCAGCATCCCAATCATACATACATCCCATGTTCTTTAATTGGACTCTTATTTCATTTATGTTCTGAATTGTTGAATCATAAGGATGGATACCGGTTTTTATTGCATAATTTTCAGCAGGCAAACCGAAAGCATCATAGCCAATCGGCTCAAAAACATTAAAGCCTTTTAATTTTTTGTATCTTGCCCAGCTGTCGTTTGGCCCATAGTTATACCAGTGCCCGATATGAAGTCTTGCACCGGAAGGATAAATAAACATAACCAGTGAGTAAAGTTTTTTATCTGCTTTATTGAGATCAGTTCTGTAGACTTCTTTTTCTTCCCAGAATTTTCGCCATTTAGGTTCTATTTCAGCAAAAGGATATCGCATAGCAATGCATCGATTATTGTAAATAAATATTAAATTTACCCAAAATGAAAAGCAATTCAAATTGGTTAAAATGATACTTCTTAAATAACTTTTATAATTCTCTGTATTTTTTTTACCTTAACAGAACATAAAATTATAAACAAATGCTTATCAGAATTTCACAAATTATTTCTGTTATTACTGTCTTTCAGCTTCTGCTTTTTTCGGTTTTTCTTTTTTCTGTAAAAAGAAAAAAACCAAGTCATCATATTCTAATCACCTTCCTGATTGTAAATGCTCTTTTCATATTGAATTTTCTTATTCCAAATCTTCAACAGTTTTTCAACATCAGTCTTATCCATTTTAGATATATAGGATTTTCATTCGGATTTTTATTTGGACCGACATTATTCTTTTTCACTAAATCACTGATTTATAAAGAATTTAAATTTAATAACAAAGACGCAATTCACCTTATCCCTTTCATTATCTATTCTGTTATAATGATTTTTGCCTTTCACATTCATAGTGAAGAAGTAAAAACAGAGATGCTGAAAAATCATAATGTGATGCCACCAATAGTCTGGAATATAATAATCCCTTTTTTCCATTTACTGATTCTTTATTATATGGTCGCTTCAATAAGGTTGATTAGTTTTTACGGGAATGAATTAAAAAAAGTTCATTCATCTATAGAAACTATTAATCTTTCATGGCTACAATTAATCCTTTATGCGTTCATCTTGATGTGGATTATAGATGTTTCTCATTTCATTCTTGGGCGTTTGATAGAAATGCCGGGAATCTTATCAAGTACAATGACTTTTGTTTCTCTTACAATAAATTTTGTATTTGCTTTTATTTTAGTTTTAAAAGCATTAAAACATCCGGAACTCTTTTTTGAAATTGAACAGAAACAGGAGAAAATTAAATATGGAAAATCGCAACTCACTAAAGAGGAAAGTGAAGTTTATCTTAAAAAACTATTGTCTTATATGAAAACAGAGAAACCATTTCTTACTCCTTCTTTAACAATAGGCATGATTGCTGAGAAAATTTCAGTTTCATCAAAAATTTTATCCCAGGTCATTAATGAAAATCTTCATCAGAATTTTTTTGATTTTGTTAATAGTTACAGAATAGAAGAAGCTAAGGAAATTTTGACTGAACCCGGCAATAAAAAAACTATCCTCGAAATATTGTATGAAGTGGGTTTTAATTCGAAATCTGTATTCAATACTGCGTTTAAAAATCACACCGGAATAACTCCTACTCAGTATAAAAGACAGCTGCAAAAAGCAATATTATCAAACAAAGTTGCATAAAATAGTCCTACTTCCTGAAACAGGTCGAATAATCATATTTATATAGATATGTTTGGCTCAAAAATTTTAACGGAGTATAACTATGAAAGTAATGTTTCTGTTTTTTTTGATTTTAAGTGTACAGGTTTCAGCCAACGTTTTGGAAGTTCCAGATGAATATTCTACTATACAATCTGCAATTAATGCTTCTCAGAATGGAGATACTGTTTTAGTATCACCCGGAACATATTTTGAAAACATTAATTTCAATGGGAAAAATATTTTAGTAACGAGTCATTTCATTCTAAATAATGATTTTGCTTTCATAACAAACACTATTATTGATGGAAGTAATCCATCGCATCCAGATACTGCAAGCTGTGTAATAATTATTTCAGGAGAAGATTCTACAGCAATATTGCAGGGTTTTACTATTACCGGGGGAAAAGGAACAGCATGGCCGGATGAACACAGTTCGGGAACTTTTCGCGAAGGCGGTGGAATACTTATGGCTCTTTCATCTCCCGTTATTCAATACAATCTCATCATTAATAATGAAGCTATAGATAGAACCGGATTAGCAGGTGCCGGAGGAGGAGGAATCCGTTCGGGTGATGGTTTTCCTAAGATTCTTAATAATGTTATAATGAATAATAAAGGGCGGTATGGCGGTGGGATTGTATTAAACTATTGCAGCGCTATTGTCCGGAATAATATCGTTATTGGCAATAATGGTGGCGAAGACTATGGTGGCGGCGGAATCTGGATCAATGACTCAAACGGTTTACCAAATATTTTGGAAAACAATAATATTCTTAGTAACAATTCTGTTACCGATGGGGGTGGAATATTAATATATAGTCCAACGATAACAACAGTAAAAAACAATATTATTTTTGGTAACACAGCAGGTTCTTCACCTCAAATAGGACTTCGTTCCGGCAGTTCAATCTCGGCAACATATAACAATATTGAAGGTGGATTTAATGGCACCGGAAATTTTAGTTTAACACCATCTTTTGCAGACAGCAGTTTTTATTTAAATGATGGTTCACCATGTATTGATGCAGGCGATCCCGATGTTCAGTATAACGATCTTATGGATCCAAATTCTCCCGGTAACGCATTATGGCCATCTAAAGGTACTTTAAGAAATGATGTCGGAACTTACGGAGGACCATTCAGTTATCTTTTCCCGGAGTTTTCAACTACTAAATTATTTATTCCATCATCAGAATATGATTTTGGTTTGACACTTCCGGGAGAGCCTGCTAATATTTCTATACCTGTAATTAATAATGGAGCAACTTTATTAAAAATTGACAGTGTATCGGTTTTGATTAGTGGGGAAATAAATTTGCAAAATTCTTTTCCTATAATAATCAAACCTATAGTAAAGGATAGTTTAAAACTTAACTGGATACCTCAGGCAGAAGAAATTCTAATGGATACTCTTTTAATCTACCACAATGATTCAGGTCTTGCAAATCCTTATAAATTAGCGCTAAAAGGAAATTCAATACCTAATGCTCTTTTGCATTTTAATTCTACATTATTCAATTATGGAGATATAGAAGCAAGCATTCAAAGGGTGGATACCACTCTTTACATTTATAATTTTGGGACTGCAGATGACTCAGTATATGCTTCAATTATTTACGGAAATCTAACCCCCGATACTGCACTTGAAATTGCTCCAAGGGCTTTTATAGTAGCTCCCACGGATTCTGTTGGAATTGATTTTACAATTTATCCTCCAAAGATACATCCGACAGGTTTCAATATATTTCAACCTAAAATTGTAATCGATTCAAGATTTAGTGTTGGGACAACGCACTTTGAAAAAACAATGCGGTTTCATTTAGTGGGGGTTGTAGATGTTGAGAATGAAACAGGTTCCCCTTCAGATTTTTATTTGTCACAAAATTATCCTAATCCTTTTAATCCAGTTACTAATGTAAAATATTCAATCCCTCAATCTTCTTTTGTAAGCATTAAAATTTATGATATTCTTGGTAATGAAGTAGCAACATTAGTAAATGAAGAAAAACCAGCAGGGGAATATGAAATTAAATTTAACGGGAATAATCTTTCATCCGGAGTCTATTTTTACAGGCTTGAAACGAATGAATTTCAGAAGACCTTAAGTATGGTTTTGATGAAATGAAATTTATTTCCTTCTAATTGTACTTTAAAAGGTTTCATCCTTTTATAAGGTGCAATAAATTGCCTGTAGCGATACTCTTATTTGAGCCTTGAATAGTGAATTTCCCAGGATAGTTCCCAAGTTTCTCCATCATTTGAAGATTTTTCCCAATTCCAGTCAAAACTGTCTTTTTTAATATTATAAAAGATCATTCTTTGTTTGATTTTATTTTTGTTTGAATCAGTATACTCCCGATTCAGAATCATTTTATTATCACGATATTCACCAATGAAATCTAGATAACTGCCGTAATTATCCACCCATGTCTGCTGCCATTTTTTTATGGATGGATTAAAAACTGTAAAACTCTTTCCGATTAAATTACTCCCGGGATTTCCATTAAATTCCTCCAGTATTACACAGCCACCCAGAATTTGAGAAACGGTATTTGTACCTTCCCCTTTAGTTCCATCACTATTTTCCCATTTTACTTCCCATTCACCGATCCAAAAATCAAACTGAGATGCCTCTGAGAACGAACAGGGTAGTTGCTGGGTTGAATTCTGTCCGGTGGTAAATGGTGAGAAATTTATGCAAATAAAAAATACTGCTGTAAGTTTTTTCAAAATCATTTTAGCAAACCAATCATTTATTAAAAAGTCCGGCTGCAGATGCAAAGCGGGCTATTGCAAACTGCTGCCGGTGAAGGAATTTTATTTTAACAGAATCATTTTTTTAGTTGTAGAATATTTTCCTGCTTTTAAGCTGTAAAAATATAAACCACTTGTTACATTAGAGTATTGCCTGGTGTTAAATTCAATCTCATAGGAACCAACGGATTTATATTCATCAATTAGAGTTGCTATTTTATTGCCAAGAATATCATATATACTCAGATTAACTAATTCATTACTCGGGATTGAGAATTTTATTTTAGTAGAAGGATTAAATGGATTTGGATAGTTTTGTTCCAGATTATAATTTATGCGATGGTCAGATTCATCTGATATATCAGTAGAGTTAGCAACATGAATCAGCCATGTTTTTATTGTTGTGTTATAACTATTTGAAATCTCGAGACGTATTGTATCGGTTCTTTCCGGCAGGAAAGGATTAGATTGATAATTATAAAACGAATCTGTTGAAGTCTGTTGAATGTTCCTAAACCATTTAAATGAAAGAGGATAATCAGTGGTATCAACAGCAGTAACAACAAAACGAACAGAACCATTGCGCGGAATTGTCGTATCGGGAATTGTTGGTAAAAAATAATTAATAAGAGGTTGTCCCGGTGCTCGTTGAATTTTTATATAATTATTTCGTATTCTGGTTTCTGAAGCAGACCCATTATTAACAGCTAATTTGACTGTATATTCACCTAAACCAGGGTATGTCCACGAAGGATTTTGATTTGTTGCATCAACAATTCCATCATTATTAAAATCCCACTGCCATGTATTAACCGGATTGTTGAGATCTGTTAAACTTAAATCTGTAAAATTAATTGTGGGATCATTATCAAAACCAATTACTTTATCTGCTCTAAAATTCACCCTCAGATATCCTATTGGAATCTCCTCGGTATAATTATAAAACTTGTTAGCTGTTAAATTAGTGTAAACTTTTGTACTGCCTGCAGGCCATTCAATTATCAGGGAGTCAACCATTGAAGCATTACCAAAACCAAAATGTACCCGTATACTATTATGTCCATCAAAACTATTCTGAGCAGATATTTCCCTAAACTGCCATACAGTGGTTCCGTTAATAATTGCTTTAGCTTTAACTTTAGTTCCAATAGCGGAACGATTTGACACAATTCCGGTCAAAGAGATGTTTATCCAGTTATTATTGTTTTGAGTATTATTTATGAATAAGCCTTTCCCCTGATTATTTCCGGAAAGAAAAACATCGAGCATACCATCATTGTTATAATCTCCGATTGTTGCTCCTCGTGCGGGACCGTTTTGAGATATTGGATTGTTAAGATTTGTAAATGATCCATCTCCGTTATTCTTAAAGAAATAGTTTGATTCTTCACTTGTGATTATAACATCCAAAAGCCCATCATTATCAAAATCTCCCCAGGTATTAGCGAGGCAGGAACCACCAAATACAAGTTCATTCGTAACTGAGATGTAATTCCCATTATCATTCCTGTAGAACCTGTTAGGTGCCCCTCCATAGTTTGTAAGGAAAGCATCAAGATCCATATCATTATCATAATCAATCCAGTTCCAAACCTGTCCATCCTGCTGGTCAGTAGCAATTGGTGAGGTTTCAATTCTTACAAGATCCGGTGTTCCCGTTTCTATAAGAGTATTTTTATAAAGATTATCTGGTGCTGTTGTGCCTACAGCAGGACCGCTTCCTATAAATAGATCAATATCACCATCAAGATCATAGTCCGACCATGATGCAACTGTATAGGCTTTATTAAGAGATGTGAATTCAAAATTAAATAACTTTGACAATCTTCCATCACCATTATTTGAATAAAAATGAGAAGGTGTTGGTGGACCAACAAAATTAGCCGGGTGGGTAACTACAAGATCAAGATAACCGTCATTATCATAATCGCCCCACGATGGAGTCCAACCTCTTTTATCAAGCAGTAAATCTCCTTCAGCAATGAGCTGAAATGAATCATTGCCAGTATTTCTATATAGTGCCGATGGATTTCCTGCAAGAAAAATATCTATCAGACCATCGTTATCGTAATCTCCCCAACTTGTTCCGTTTCCCGTTCCTCCGACAAAACCATTCCCAATTATGGTATTAATTTGAGTGAAGTTGCCATTGCCATCATTCCTGAATAGAAATGATTTGGTTGTGTAGAGATCAAGATCTCCATCATTATCATAGTCAATCCATGCTGCGCCTGAATAATTACCATCAATAGAAGTTGTAACTATTGGATTAGAATTATCAGTAATTTTTGTAAAAGTCTGTGCAAACAAGGCAAAAAGAGGACCTATAAACCAAAAAATTAATATTACAATGGGAATTACTTTCTTCATTAGTGTACCTTTGTTTTGATAATTTAGATGAAGCAATAATAATAAGGAGATACCTGGATAGGAATACTGCAAAATGGGTGATTTTTAAAAACGGTCGTGAGATGTCGCTTACTAAGGATAGTAGTTGAGAAAATGAAAAATTGGCAGTCGTCAGTTTTCAGTTAACTTTCAGTATCGGAGTCTATATTAGTCTTTCTTTACCCGCCCTTTCTAAAGCCCCTGCTTTGGAATTAACTTCGAGCTTCCTGTAAATATTTTTTATATGTGTACGGACAGTCTCTTTATCAATGAATAATTCATCAGCAATCATTGTATAGCTTTTACCTCTGCTAAGCAGTTGAAGGACTTCAGTTTCTCTTGAACTTAAAGGTGATTTGGTATTTTTCTGAAATGACCTGACAACGATCCTTGCAATATTTGTACTCATTGGAGCACCACCTCTTTGAACTTCATCCATTGCATCGAGGAGTTTCCCTGGAGAAATATTCTTTGTAAGATAACCGCTTGCACCGGCACATAAAGCTTCAAAAACTATATGATCATCGTTGTGAACAGTCACAACAATTATATCAACTTGTGGGCGTAATTTTTTAATTCGCCTTATTCCTTCAATGCCGGAAATGCCAGGTAATCCGATATCCATTAGAATTATTTGAGGATCATCTTTAGAAAGGTTTTTTAATGCATCTTCACAAATATCGTAACTCGCAACGCAGGTAAATCTATCGGATTCATTTACCAGGCTGGCAAAACCTTCGCGAATGAGTTTATCATCCTCAACAATTACAACACTTAGCAGCTTCATTAAATTAGAAGAATGTTAGAAAATTACGCTACTTTTCTGTTGTAATCTAAATAATTATATGGAATAATTCCTTTGAATAAAATTTTCGTCCCGACAATCACCCTTGAGTCTATATCAATAGTCCCCTTGATCTTTTCAGCACGTATTCTCATATTTTTCAGGCCATTACCCTCATAAATTTTGTCAACATCAAAACCATGCCCATTATCGAATAAGAATATTTCTACCCTCTTTTGCCCACTAACGGAAACTTCCAGGGTTGTACTAGTACATTCGGAATATTTTAAGGTATTATTCATAGCTTCTTTGAAAATCAAAATAACATGTCTCTTCCATTCCATGTTCAAAGGAAATTTTTGCAGTTCTTCATCAATACCTTTAATATTAAATTTTATTTTTGTACCGTCAAAAAGCTCATCGCCGAAATCCTTTAATCTAACTATAAGATCATATAGATTATCATGTCCGGGGTCAATAGCCCAAATGAAATCTCTTGTACCTTCATATAGGCTTGTTGAATTTTCAGATATCGTTTTAAGCAGCGGATCAATTTCAACAAAAGTGTTGTGAAGCTTTTTTCTGATCATTTCCGTAAGAAGAGAAATCCTTGTTAACCTGTGCCCGATTTCGTCATGAAAATCAATTGCAGTTTGTTGCCTGACCTTTGAGCTTTCTTCTTCTCTTATTTTCTGAAGTTCAAAAGCATATTTAATCTTTGCATTTACTTTTGACCTGACAATAAAAAATACTACTGCAACTAAAACTACTGAAGAAATTAATAAAAACCACCAGGTTTGCCAAAAATGCGGAAGTACAATTATTTTTAATTCAGCTTCAGAAAAACTAAAGATACCATCACTATTTGTTCCTCTTACTTTTAAAAGATATTCACCCGCTTCAATATTTGTATAAGTTACAGATTTTTTATTCCCTGCATTAATCCAGTCATTATCAATTCCTTCAAGCATATAAGCATATTTATTTTTCTGAGGATTTGAAAAATCGAGTGAAGCAAAATTTATTATAATAGTTTTTTCCGAACTGTTTATTTCAACTGCTTCTGTGAATGATGTTAAAAGCAGACTTTCACCATCTTCATTTATTTTTTTAATTGATGAGATATAAACAGGTGGATTGTAATCTCTAAATTTCATTTCACCGGGATAAAAAATTGTAAGTCCCCAGTTCCCGCCAAAAACTAAGTTTGTATATTTCCCATAAACACAAACAGATGGGTTAAAAAGATTCCCGCCCAAACCATCAGTTAAATCATAATTTGTAAATGTTTTATTATCGTAGTTGAATTTTGATAGACCCTTATTTGTGCTTATCCAGAGGTCCCGGTTAAAATCCTCAGTTATAGAACATATAACATTGTTCGGAAGCCCATCCTTTTCAAAAAAATGTTCGAATGTTGAACTTCCATAAACAAATTTATTTAGTCCGTTTGAAGTGCAAACCCATATTTCTTTTTTGCTGTCCTCAAAAATGTTAAACACATAATTGTTGCTGAGTGAAGATTTGTCATTTAAATTATTTGTAAAAGATTTAAAAGAATTATCGTTTTCATCGTACATCGTTAAGCCCCCGTAAGAACCGATCCAAATTCTATTAAAGCTATCTTTATAAATTGTAAGGATAAAATCTGCCTGATAATTGCTGAAATGTTGTCCTTCATAACTGAACCTTGAAAGAGAATTATTTTTTCTATCAAGCCTGAACAATCCTTTGTCGTACGTTCCAATCCATACAATAAGTGAATCGATAAGAAAAGCGGTAATACGGGTAGAAAATAATCCAGCTTCCTTTAATCCTTTAAATTCAGGCTCAGAAAATCTTCCTGAAGAATAAATTTTTAATCCGTTGTAAGTACCAATCCATATCTTTCCATCGAAATCAGTAGCCAGGGCATTCACAACATTATTCTGCCTTGTACCATCAACATTTATCTTAGTAATATTTTCCAAATTCAATGGGTTGAATATGTTCAGTCCATTCATTGTTCCAATCCATATTAATCCATCCTTCCCCTCGGTAACCGAGAGAATATTACTATTGCTTAAAGATCCTGAATAAGCGGAAGAGCCTTCAAAATTGTAAAAGTTAGTAGTTGATTTTTTCATTGTTTTATTAATTCCGCTGTTATAGGCATTAACCCACAATATTCCGGAGTCATCTTCAATAACATTATAGATTGCATTTCCGCTAATTGAAGTTAGATCATCCGGATTGTGAAAGAATTTTGTTAACCGGTTGTTTTTTTTATCGAAATGATTTAAACCATAAGCAGTTCCGATCCAAAGGTTATTATAGCTGTCTTCAGCAATTGAAATAATAAAATTATTACTTAAAGGATTAGAACCTGATTCCGAAAAATATTTTTGAAATCCGTTACTTCCGTTGTATAAATATAAACCGGATGATGTACCTATCCATAAATTCTTTTCCGAGTCTTCAAAAATTACACGCACACTTCCGGTATTAATACTGTTATTAGCTGCGGGATTATAAACAAAATCTTCAAAGGAATTATTCTGATAGTTAAATCTTGAAAGACTATTGCTGGTTCCAACCCACAAGTTTCCTTTTGAATCACATAATAAAGAAAGAATCATATTGCTGCTTATGCTTCCGGGATTCGATTCTTCAAATTTGTAATGAGTGAATTTATTTGTTTTGGGGTTAAACCTGTTTAATCCGCCTTTTTGGGTTCCTATCCAGATATCACCATCTTTATCTTCACAGATTGCCCAAACGACATTATCGTTTAAACTGTTGGGGTTATTATCATGGTAAACAAATCTGGTAAACTCTCCTTTATAAGGATTATATTGATTGAGCCCTCCGCCCCATGTTCCAATCCAGATATTCCCTTTACTGTCCTCAAAAAGTGAAATAATATCATCGAAGGAAATTGAAGCCGGATCATCGGGATTGTGCTTGAATATTGTATAACCGGAACCTTCATATCTTGCAAGCCCATACATTGTACCAAACCATAAAAATCCTTTGCTGTCTTTCATCATGCAATAGGTAAGATTATGAGCAACACCTTCCTGCAAAGAAAGATGCTCGAATTTCAATTCGTCCTGAGGATAAATAAATATTGAGAATGAATAGATAAGCAGTCCTAAAATTGTTTTATTTTTCATTCCGCTAATAAAATTATTTTTTATTGTAAATATATTTTTTCTGTTGATCATAATAATCACTCAAATTGGGGGATGTAAAGAATTTTTTTTATTAGTATGAAAATTACATGATTATACTATAATAGCATATGGATTGATATGAATAATTTACTATCGCAATTCTTTTATCCAAAATCGATTTGTATTATTGGCGCTTCAGGTAAAAAGAGAAGCCTTGGATATGAATTAACAAACTGCGTTAAGAATTACGGGTACAAAGGAAAACTCCTTCTTGTTAATCCTAAAACTGAAGAAATAGCCGGAATAAAATGCAATAAATCTATTGAAGAAATTACTGAGAAAATTGATCTTGCCATCATAATGGTTCCGAAGCAGTTTGCTTTAGAAACAGTCTTTTCATTAATCAGGAAAAAAGTTAAATCAATAATTCTGATTACTGCAGGTTTCAGAGAAACGGGAAATGACGGTAAGAAAGAAGAAGAGAAAATTATCTCATTAGTAAAACAAAATAATGTAAGATTGGTTGGCCCTAATTGTATGGGGATAATCAATACTCTTGACGAGGTAAGGCTTAATGCAACATTCGTTGCTGAAAAACCTGAGACAGGAAAGCTAGCATTTCTATCACAAAGCGGGGCAATTGGTGCTGCAGTTCTTAATTCTTTAAGAGAAACTGATATCAGGTTTGCTCACTTTATCAGTGTTGGCAATAAAGGTGATATAAATGAAAATGATCTTCTTGATTTCTGGCAGGATGATCCTAACATAAAGGTTATTACTCTTTATCTTGAAAGCTTTGTTGACGGTGAAACATTCATCAAAAAATTTATTGATGGCTCTGTTATAAAACCGGTTATAATTTTAAAAGCAGGAAGGACAAAAGGAGGAATTAAAGCTGCATCATCTCATACAGGAGCATTGGGAAGCAGTGATAAAGTTGTTGATTCTGTTTTAAAGCAGTTTAATATTATAAGAACAGATGATCTCAATGAACTGTTCAATACCGCTAAAGGATTTGAGTATTTTCCTGAACCTTTGGGAAAAACGGTAGCAATAGTTACAAATGCCGGTGGTCCTGCAATTCTTGCTGTTGATGCAATTGAAAGAAACTTTCTTAGACTTGCAGAATTGAGTGAAGAAACTAAAAATAAACTTAGAGAAATTGTTCATCCTGAAGGAAGTGTAAATAATCCTGTTGATCTTTTGCCCGGTGGAACTGCTGACACTTACAAAAAAGTTAATGAGCTTTTGCTTAATGATGCGAATGTTGATTCTGTAATTTCTCTTTTTGTTGAACCAATTATGGTTAATGCTTTTGGAGTGATTGAAAAGATAAATGAGATTGAACCTTCAAAACCTTTAATGCAGGTTGTAATGCCCTTGCCTGAATTCTGGAATGAATACCGGCTAAACTCAAAAAAGAAAATTCCTTTGTTCAGAAATCCGGAAGATCCGGCAAAAGTTCTTTCAAATATGATTCATTTTTATTCGGGCAGGAAAAAAGTTGGGAGGTTAAATAAATCAGGTAAAGCTTCATCATTAAATAATGCTGGGAATGAGTTTCTTAGCCAGAATGGAATCTCTAAATTATTAAAAAAATATAAAATTCCTTTTGCAGAAAGCAAAATTGTAAATCTTAATAAAATAAGGATTTCAGATTTTCAATTCCCGCTTGTACTTAAAGCTGTTGGTAAAGATATAATTCATAAGAGTGAATTGAATGCTGTTCATCTGGATATTCTTAGCAAAGAAGAGCTTATTCTAAAAGCTGAAGAGATGATGAAAAGATTAGGTGCGCAAAAGTTTATTGTTCAACCTTTCCTGCAAGTGAGATTTGAAATTCTCATAGGAGGTTTCCGCGATCCTTCATTTGGTCCAATGATTATGTTTGGCTCCGGTGGGAAATATGTTGAAGTATTTGAAGATACATCAATGCGTTCTGCCTATTTGTGTGATGATGATATTGATGAAATGATTAATGAAACAAAGATCGGGCAAATTCTAAAAGGAGTACGTGGCGAAAAACCAGCGGACTTACTTCAAATAAAATCAATTATTAAATCCGTTGCTCAAATGATGATTGATGAAAGCTCAATAAATGAATGCGATTTCAATCCTTTGATTATAACTTCCGATAATAAAATTTTTGCTGTGGATGTGAGAGTGAAGGTTTGACTAAAATTTTTAAACTTCTCCAATTTCATTTAACTTTAGGCAATTCATTTCTAAACCTAATAGACACTTATGGATTATTTTAATTCAGATTATTTTAAATACGCCTCAAACAATATTTTACATTGTGACAATGTAAATCTCACCGAAATAATAAATAAAACCGGAACCCCAGTTTACATTTACAGCAAAAAGTTTTTTGAAGATCGTTACAGAGAATTTACAACTGCTTTCAGTGAAATAAACCATAAGGTTTTTTATTCTGTTAAAGCAAACTTCAACGTGAGTGTTATAAAAACATTTTATAATCTTGGAAGCGGGATTGATGTAAACTCAGAAGGGGAGTTTTACCGGGCTTTCAAAGCAGGAGTTGATCCTAAAAGAATGTTGATGGCAGGTGTCGGAAAAACTCCCGATGAAATAAAGCTTGCAATTGAAAAAGATCTGATAATGATAAAAGCAGAATCACATGAGGAAATTGAATTGATAAATGAAATTGCAGGTAAGCTGAAGAAAACTGCAGGAGTTGGTGTGCGCATAAATCCGGATGTAAATCCAAAGACTCATCCATATATTTCAACAGGGCTATCTCAAAACAAATTCGGGATTGAAAGTTCAGAAGCTGAAGAAATATTAAAAAACCATGAAAAATTCAGAAACATTTCTTTTGTCGGGCTTGATATGCACATCGGATCTCAAATTACATCTGTTGAACCGTTTGCTGAAGCTGTTGATAAGCTTTTAGAATTTTATTCCAAAATACAATCTTACGGAATTAAAATAAAACACTTTGATATAGGCGGTGGAATTGGTGTAACTTACAATAATGAAAAATCATTTGGAATATCTGAATTTGCTAAAATATTAATTCCAAAATTAAAAAAGCTCGATTGTGAAATCTTTTTTGAGCCGGGAAGATTTCTTACTGGTAACGGGGGAATTTTAGTAACAAAAATTTTATACAACAAAAAGACCAGTAATAAAAACTTTTTAATTGTTGATTCTGCAATGAATGATTTGCTGCGTCCAAGCATTTATTCTGCATATCACCATATCCAGCCGGTTGAGATTTCAACATCTGATAAAGATATAGTCACAGATATAGTGGGACCTGTTTGTGAGTCCGGAGATTTTTTTGCAAAAGAAAGAACAATCACCGAAACAAAGTCCGGGAAGTACTTAGCAATTATGTCAGCAGGTGCATACAGCATAGTTATGAGTTCAAATTATAATGCACGAAGACGCCCTGCAGAAGTTTTGGTTGACAGTGATAAATTTCAAATCATCAGAAGCAGGGAATCATTTGATCATTTGCTGTATGATGAAAAAGTCTTATGAAACGAAAAAATTTTATTAAAACTTTATCACTTGCTTCAGCAATTCAATTTTTTCCATCTGAGAAAATTCTTTCAAATTCACAATTACAAAATCAAGAGAAAATAAAGCCAAAGAGATTAAAAGAAAGAGATACAATTGCGCTTGTTACTCCCGGAAGTTACATATCAGAAAAAGAACTTCAGGACTGCAAAGAAAATCTTAAACAACTTGGATTTATATCTGTTTATAATGATTCTATCCTAAGCAAAACTGGTTACTTCTCTGGTAACGATAAACAACGTGCTGAAGAATTAATGGAAATGTTTTCAAGAAAAGATATTGATGGAATTTTGTGCGCTAGGGGCGGTTACGGTTGTGCAAGAATTCTTCCTTTACTTGATTATGATCTAATAAAAGATAATCCAAAAGTTTTAATCGGTTACAGCGATGTTACTGCATTGCTCTATGGAATTTATACGAAAACCGGATTGATTTGTTTTCATGGCCCGGTGGGAATTTCAACTTTTAATGAATCCAGTACAAATTATTTCAAGGATGTTTTAATATTTCCACGGCATAAGCTTGACCTTATAAGCATTCCTGAAGAAAAAGGGAGCGAACCGGTTATAATAACAAGCGGGAAAGCTCAAGGAGAAATTGTCGGTGGCAATTTATCTGTAGTTGTTTCTTTAATCGGAACTGAGTATGATATTGATACTGAAAACAAGATTATCTTCCTGGAAGAAACAACTGAGGAACCATACAGGATAGACAGGATGCTCACACAAATGTTAATGTCCGGTAAGTTTGATAAAGCATCCGGAATTGCTCTGGGTGTATTTGATAACTGCGAACAAAAAAAAGAAAATCCTTCTTTTGAAAGCTCATTTACATTGATTGAAGTTTTATTTAACAGGTTATCAGGATTGGGTATTCCGGTTGTTTACGGATTGTCTTTCGGGCACATAAAAAATAAATTTACAATCCCATTCGGTATTAAAGGGGAATTAAATGCAGATGAAAAAAAATTAACATTACTTGAAACGGCAGTTTTATAATATTGGCTGAAATTAAAATCGTAACACAGATTATTAATCTGTGTTTAAGTAGATAAAATCGGAGGAATTA
>CAZECH010000004.1:0-22941 GCA_964510675.1 uncultured Ignavibacteriaceae bacterium | reverse complement strand
TAAACTGTCTTGCATGATCCGAAATTTCCTGCGGATTGAAAATACCAGCTTTCCTTTCAAATTCAAGTACAGCTTTTTTTATGCTCTCAGCATCTTGTGAATTGAATAAAATTCCTGTTTTGAAATTGATAACAGTTTCAGCGGTTCCCCCTTTATTTAAAGCAATTACAGGTGTTCCACAAGCCATTGCTTCTACTACAGTTATTCCAAAATCCTCTTCTGCTGCAAAAACAAATGCTTTGGCTTTTTGCATAAGCACTTTCAATTCCTCACCTGATCTATAACCCAATAATTCAATATTAGATGTGGCATTCTTCTTTATCTTTTCAAATTCAGTTCCATATCCCGCAACTTTTAATTTTTTTTCTTGCATCAAGGAAAAAGCTTCAGTAATGAGATCAACTCTTTTATAAGGAACCATTCTCGAAGCAGTCAAAAAATAATTTTCTTTTTCTTTAGTGCAATCAAATTTGTTTACATCAACAGGTGGATAAATAACGTCAGAATCTCTACCGTAAATTCTTTTAATCTTTCCGGCAATAAATTTTGAATTGGCAATCAGGTAATCTGGCCTTGATGCAGTTTTGAGATCCCATTTTCTCAGATAATTAATTACCAATCTTGCAGCAAATCCTTTCAATCCTTTGGAGATGTTTGCCTGACTAAGGTACAATTCTGTATTATCCCATGCATATCTCATTGGTGAATGACAATAACTGATGTGAAGCTGGTTAGGGCTTTTTCTTAAGCCTTTGGTAACTGCGTGAGAGCTTGAGATAATAATATCATACCCGGAAAAATCGAATCTTTCAATGGCCAAAGGGAATAAAGGCAGATAGTACCGGTGTCTTGTTTTCGCAAAAGGCAGTTTCTGAATGAAAGAAGTTTTAGCTGGCTTAGATTTTAAAATTATTTTTCTTTCGTCATCTGATAGAAAATCTACGAGCGTAAAAACATCTGCATCGGGCCAAATGTTAGTAAATGATTCAACAACACGTTCTGAGCCGGCGTAATTATCAAGCCATTCATGAACTATAGCTGTTTTTATCATTACTTATCTGTTTAGTGAATTAAATAAATTAGTATAGTTTAAGATAAACCTTTCAATTGAGTATTCATCTTTAACTTTCTTAAACGCTTTTTCTTTTATAATATCAAAATTTTCAGACTCAATATTTTTTAAACAAAATAAAATTTTTTCTTTTAGCAGGTTTACATTTTGCGGTTCAACTAAAAATCCTGTTTCACCATCTGTAATCATTTCTTTTGGACCCCCTGAATTGGCAGCTATAACAGTTTTTTTATATGTCATCGCTTCAAGAACGGAGAATGGAAAAGCTTCTGGTATAAGTGAATAATTAATAACTATATCTAATGACGAATATATTTTTTCTTTTGAATCCGTATATCCTTCAAAATAAACTTTTCCTTCTAATTCTGAACTTCTTATTAAGTCCTTAATTTCTGATTCATACTTTAATGAATCCTCATCATCATTCGCAGTTGTACCGAAAATGTGAAGATTTATATTACTTGTTTTTAAGATATCTTTTAATGCTTCAATTACTAAATGAATTCCCTTTATTCTTACAATGCTTCCCACGATTCCTATTTTAATTTCATTATTAAACTTTTGATCTGAAATCTCATCGTCCGGAAGAATTATACCATTTGATATAACGATAATCTTATTTAAATCGGCTTTATTCATCATTAACAGTACATTTGCTTTAACTGCATTAGATACACATACAATTTTTTCTGCATACTTTTGAACGAAATTAACAATCTTTTTTTCAATTGAATTTTCGTTAAAAATTAAATGTTGTACAATAATTAATTTTCTTCCAGAAAGAATCACAGATGGTAAAACATATAGAGCAGCAAACAATCCATTTGCTAAAACTATCGAAGGATTTTCAACTTTAAAAGTTCTTAATAATTTGAAAGTAGAAATTTTGATGTTAAATATTATTCTTAGGAAAGAATTCAGATTCCAGCCCGAACTTCTGTATATCTTTTTTAGACTGTTTATTTTTATAATTCTTATTCTATTTTCTTTAAACTTATTTAAGGGATTTCCTTCTGGTGAGGCAATAACGAATTCATAATCTTTAATGCTTTCGCTGAGTTGTAATAGAAATTCTTCGCCACCACCCCAGTTTTGCATTACAGAAACACATAATATTTTGAATTGACTATTCTTCATTAAACTCACCGGATTAATGATAGAAATTTTACCCAAATAAAATTCAACAAGTGAATAAAATTTCGTGGTAGAAGAAATAATAATCCTTTATTTCTGCGGAACCGATAAGGTGGTAATTTTAATCCTCTTTTTATCGCAAGATATTCGAGTCTCTTTTGTTTTGTTTCCCAATCACCGGATACCTGAGTTTTATGAACTCTGTACTTAACATAAATTCTCGGAATAAAATAAAAGCTGCCTCTTTCACTCAACCTCAGCCATAGATCATAATCTTCAACTACTAGTTTAGGGTCTTCATCAAATCCGGCGATATCTTTCACAATTTTGGATTTGGCCAATACGGATGAACAAGTAATTGAATTCCCTTTTTTTATCAAGTCTTCTCTTGAATGAGCTGCATTAAACAATAAAGGTAAGACTTCATATCCCGAAGAAAATATATTTACATTCCCAAACGTAACACTCATTGTATAAACAAAAACTGCTTCCGGATACCTTTGAAAATATTTTAATTGCATCTCTAATTTGTCTTTTAACCAAATATCATCGCTATCAAGAAATGCTACGAATTCTCCGTTTGCTTTCTTTATTCCATAATTCCTTGGCACGGAAGGCTTGCCTGCATGATCAATTTTATAAAATAAAATTCTTGAATCTGTTTCCGATAATTTTTTTACAATCTCCAAAGTTCCGTCTAACGAAGAATCATCAACAACAATTATTTCAAAATTCTGATAAGTTTGGTTTAAAACAGAACAAATGGTTTCTTCTATAAATTTTTCAACATTGAATGCAGGTATAATAACTGATATTAAAGGAGTAAAATTATTTATCATTATTAAATTTTTATCAGCTCAAAAATTCCGCAGCCGTACTTGCAGCCAAAGTTATTTCTAATATTACTCTCATTTAACAAGGTATCTCCAAAAAAATCATTTTTATCATTAATGTATGAAAACGATTTTAAGTTATATTTTTTATCAAATATCTTTAAAAGATATTCTATTGAAAAAACACGATGAGCATCAAATTCAATGCGTTGCTGACCGATCGGTGTTGAGAAATAAAATATTCCATTTTCCTTTAGAAGCTTATAAATATTATTTAATCCTTTTAAATGCCCCTCCGGATCAATTTTATCACCATACCTCCCCAGGCCAAAATGTTCAATTGCATGAAGAGAGGATACTGAATCACAATAATCATGGAAGGCAAAGCTTTCTTCCATTAAATCAGCTTGAATAAAATTAATATTAAATATTTTTCTCTGGAATTTTCTGATATCAAAGACTTCTATTTTTCTGAATGAGGCGACATGTGCAGTAAAACCATCAATCCTGGAGCCAATATCAACATGTTTTTCAGGAGAATTCTTAAAAATTTTATTTGCTATATATAAGTCCTGATAAAAATAATGAAGAGGGATTGACCCGGCAGTTTCAAATCTATCGCTTAGACAAGGATAGATTTTCTTTATATAAAAATCGGGCGTTTCATTTAACTTTTTTTTAAAAGCAAAATAATTTTTAATGAAAGAAGGAATTCCTTTTACCGAATTGATAAATTTTTTGGGATAAACACCAAACAAATTCAGGTAGTAATTAAAAAATTTAATAGCCACTCTTATCTTTTAATTTTTGCATTAGCAATTTCATTATCATTAAACTCTATAAATTGCCAGAAAATTTGTAGTTCTGAATTGTTCGTATATCTCCTGGTATTTTTCAAGTAAAGCTAATTTTCCCGAAGGAATAATTCTGAATATTTCCATATTGTAGTTTTTAAAGAAGAAATAAAAATCCTGGAAGAATGTTCTTGTATCAATATTACAACCACCGAATTCAAAACTTACCATTTTAATTAATTTATTTTCAAACATCTTAATGCTGCCATTAAGGACATCAAGTTCATGACCTTCAACATCTATTTTTAAAAGGTCTATATTCGTAATATTATTTAACTCGCAATAATCATCTAAAGTCTTTATTAGAATTTTTTCAGATTCATTAAAATAAATATTATGATGATCTAATTTTCTCTTAGTTAAGGAAGCCAGCCCCGAACCTTCTTTTTCATAAAATAACACTGCCTCTTCTTCTTTTCTGCCAAGACCAAAATTGTTTAAAATAACTTTATCCGAAAGGTCCTTTCTGTTCTTTAACCTTTCAAATGAAATTCTTGAGGGTTCAAAACAATGAAGTTGAAAATTTACTTTACCATTTAGGTTGGATATTATCATTTCGGTAAAATCTCCCTTATTCGCTCCAACGTCGAAAATAGTAACTGACGATGAATTCAAAGCATTCAATTTCTTTATTAATATAATTTCACCGCTGCTTCTAACATCTGTTCCCGAGCCGATCCCGATTAACTGCTGAGCTAACAGCACGAATTTCTCCAATAATCTTAGTATAATTTTATTTCCCGCTATTCTAAACAGAATTTTTTTCAAGAGATTCATTTTTTAACCAGCAGAATGAACATTGTTAATAAGTTGTTTTAAATATCTCTGAGCTGAATGGTCTTTATGAGATCTTATATAACCACTTTCAGCAATATCATATCTTAGTTCTTCATCTTTAAGAAAAAATTTAACTAAACCGGCTATAGAATTTATATCTTCATATACTGCAATCTCTTTATCAATTTCATAAGCAAGATTTAAACCGGGAACAAAATAGCTTAATTGAAATCCACCGCAGCCATTAATTTCATAATGTCTTCCTTTAACCTGCTCTTGTGTTTTTTTTAAAAGCAGAAGCTGTTTTATATCTTTTAAAGATTTTAATGACCACAGAATAAATCTGTAATTATTATAAACAGCATTTGAGAGATTAAGATTAATCTTTGACTGATTAAAGACTTCCACAACCTGTTCCTGCGAGATCCATTTAGCCTCACTATCCCATCCTCTCCCAAAAACCTTTACATTTATTCCCTCATTTCTCAGATTATTGATTATCCATTTTCTTAAAGGACTGTAACCTCCAACAAAACTAACTTCATATTTCCTGTCAGATTCCACTTTTTTATAAAAATTTGAATTAAAACCGAAAGGTGAATAAAAAACATTGTTGATGTTCTCAAGCTTATATTTACGATACATGTAAAAATCTGGAGTAGAAAAATATTTGAAATATTTTATCCAGTGCCTTACAAATTTCAATCTCCAAGGATCATCAAAGAAGTAAACACATGTCCTTGTTAAATCCTTAAGAGAATTTATTACTTCTTCATCGAATTCGTTTTGAAAAAGACAGAACAATGCAACATCGGGCTTTTCTGATTTTATTGTTTCAAATAATCTTTTATTCATTCCGGGTTTTCCACTTGCTTTAAACTCAGAATAAAAATCAAACAAAAAAATATTTTCAAATCCATATACATCACAAAGAGGCAGATAGATATTATAGTATTCATAAGAATATCCCCTTTCTTTGTTCCCATAATCGTACTTCATAGTTGAAAGAAATATTTTCATGTTTCCTGTAGCGCCTTAGTCAGGCTTTTATTAACTAGAGAAATATAAATTATATAAAAGATTCCAACCAGTAGAATTGAATAAGCAACACCACTTATTCCGAAGTATTTTATTAAGAATAAATTGAATACTACAGACAATACTCCTGCGGAAATTTTTGGCGCGATATATTTTTGCGGTTTGTTTAACACCATTCCGAGCATAGTTTGGGCTTGTCCTGTATAAAATAATCCTGTGCCGAGGCATAGCAAAGGTAAAAGATACCAATAAAGAGTATAGGTTTTATTACTAATAATAATTATAAATTCTTTTCCAAACAGGTATGTAAAAATTGTAGAGAATACTGTCAGTAGCAGTGCAACAGCAATTGTAACTAATATATAGCTATGGCCTGTTTTAAAATTTTCCATTTGGTTAACGTCCGCAACCTGCTTAAAAATTATAGGTGTTATAAATTCGTTTATAATGTTGATGGGAAAAGAAACAAAAGTGTTAACTATCATCATCATCATAGCGTAAATTCCTACATCGGATGTTGTAAGAATTTCATTTATAATCCATTTTTCTCCATTCAACTGAAGCCAGGCAGCAAATGCCCAGATCAGAAATGGTGTAGAATATTTTACGAGAATATTTTTTATATGTAAATCAGCATGATTTGAAGGTAAGTTTGCTTTTAAGGGAACATACTTTCTGAATCTAAAAATTTTAATAAAAAGAAAAACAATCACGCTTGCATTCAAGGATATAAAAGCATTTGTAAGTGTTAAACTTTTGCTATAAAGAAACAACAGAAGTAAAATTATTATAAAAATTTTTTCTAAACTCTGTAAAATCGAATTTTCTTTCCTTCTTCTTATTACATTTAACCCGGAGTTAAAAAATTCACTTACCTTAAAAGCGATTATATAAATACCTGCAAGTATAAAAAACAAAATGGGTTCAGAAAATTCTATCAGAAAAGCGGATAAGAAATTAAATATTATTACTAAAAAGAGAAAAATTAAGCTTATGGTTCGTAGATATTTAAATACTGTTTTCAGGTACTGATCAATTAAATTTTTATTTAGGTATTCATAATAGAACCTGATGAAAGCTTGTTGTAGTGGACCATAAATAATTCCCAGGAATGCAGCAGAAGTTAAAACAAGCACATAAATACCAAAATCCTTCGTTCCCATACCGGAAAGAATTTTTACTATTACAAAACTAAGGGCAACGGTAACCAATTGTCCGAAGAGAACCCATCCCATTTCTGCAGTAGAATCATGGGAGATTTTAGATTTTAATAAAACAACTATGCTGCTAAATTTATTCATATAGTTTTAATTGATATTGACAATGAAAAGATTCCCGGCGAGGTGCTAACGTTGTTAACCACATTTAAATACTTTATTGCTTTGCTGGCATCATTTAATACTTTTATAAAATTATTTCTTCCAATTAAAAATATATGATGAATTGTTTAACATTTAGAGCAAATATAGAAAAATTTACTCTGAATTTATACTTTCATATTTTATTGCATGCTATTGAAACTTTATTTTACTACAGTGAAATTACAAACACATAAATGAATCTCACCTCAATCATAATTGTTAAAGATGAAGAAAAGAGCATTGGCAGATGCATCAAAAGTCAGCTTGATTGTGTTGATGAAATTATTGTTTTGATAGATGACCGAACTAGAGATTCTACAATTGAAATAGTTAAATCATTTCCCACAGTTATATTTGAAGTTGTAAAATGGCAGGGATTTTCTGCTACAAAAAAATATGCAATTACTCTTTCATCAAATGACTGGATATTATGGATTGATTCTGATGAAGTATTAACCAAAGAACTTGCCGGGGAATTAATTGACTTTAAAAAATCAGAACCAGAATTTGATTCGTACTCATTTCCAAGAAAAGCAAACTTTCTGGGAAGATGGATTCTGCATAGCGGATGGTATCCTGGAAGAGTTACTCGTCTCTTTAATAAAAATAAAATCAACTTTAGCGATAATGATGTGCACGAGCATCTTATTGTAACTGGAGAAATTGGAAAATTCAAAAATGATATTGAGCATTACACCGATCCTGACATAAAATATTATTTTGAAAAGTTTAACAATTATACAACACTTGCTGCTGCGGAAATGGATAAAAAGGGGAAAGAGTTTAAAGTTTCAGACATTATAATAAGACCAATAATAATCTTTATTAAAATGTTTATAATTAAAAGAGGCTTCCTTGATGGAATTCAGGGATTCATTCTTGCGATGTTTTCATCTGCATATGTTTTTACAAAATATTGTAAGTTATGGGAAAGAAAAATAAAAAGTGGAGGAAATTATGGAACATAATGCAACCAATGAACTTCTTTTTATGCAGCTGGTAGTGCAGAACCAGCAGATTGCTATGATGTCAATGGGTAAGATTAAGCATCCAGTAACAGATAAAATTGAAAGAAACCTTGAGCTTGCTAAAATTTCAATTGATACTCTTGATATGCTTAAAGTAAAAACAAAAGGTAATCTATCATCCTATGAGGAAAAATATCTTGAAGAAGTCATCCGTGAATTAAAGCTTAACTATGTTGATGAAGTAAATAAAGATCAGAAAGAGAAGTCGCAGGTTCCAGATCAAGTTCAAGAAAAAACTGCAGAAGAGCATAAGGAAGAAAAGTAATATCGATTATGGCTAAATCTGCAAAGAAAAAAAAAATTATAGGAATAATTGCCAACACGACAAAACAGAATGTTTTTTCTGTCGTTTCCGACTTGATTAAGAGACTTAAAAATAACGGATTTGATTTTTTGTTGAGCGATGACATCCGGATAAATAAAAAGCTGTTGACAGAAAAGGTTGAGGAAAATAAATTTCGTGATACAGATAAACTTTCGCAAAGAAGCGATGTAATTATTTCTATCGGCGGAGATGGAACGATGCTTGCTTCAGCATATTATGCACAATTTTATAATAAACCGGTATTCGGCATTAATCTCGGTAAACTTGGATTTTTAGTTGATGCAAATGTTGATCAGCTTGAAAAGCTAATTGAAGAATTAAAAACAGGGAAGTATTCCATTGATGAAAGAATGGTGATTGAAGGCGAATGTATCGGGCATAAAGTGGAAAAGCTTTATGCAATAAATGATATTGTTATTGACAAAGGCGGCTGGCCTAAAATGATTGAGCTTATGATTACAGTTGATGGTGAGTATGTTACAACTTTTGCCGCGGACGGATTAATTATTGCAACTCCAACAGGCTCAACAGGGTATTCACTTTCTGTCGGTGGGCCAATTGTAAATCCAGAAGCAGATGTAATTACTCTTTCGCCAGTTTCTCCTCATAGCTTATCGGTAAGACCAATTGTTCTTCCGAGTAACAAGGAAATAAAAATCAAGACTGAATCATTCCATAATGAAATACATGTTAACTGTGATGGACAGAGAGTATTTTCTTTCCCTCCTCCTTTGGAAATAAACATTACAAAAAGTAAAAGGCCTCTTAAACTTGTCCATACATCCCTCACAAGCTACTTTGAAACCTTAAGGAATAAACTTCACTGGGGAATTGATTTAAGAAAAAATCTGAATGATAGGAAGTAGTAAGTGAAATATTTCCTGATGTGGATAGTGTTTTTTTCGAGTCTAGTCCTTTCCCAGAATAAAAATAAAATAATACAGGATAGTAACTCGGAACCAATGCTTATTGGTTATTGTACACGTGAAGCATTTAACGATTCTGTTTTTGCCTCCTGGTTTGACCTGGAATATAAAGGCTATAATCCTGATTCATCAACTATTATAGTACTCAAAGAAGAGATGAAAGATGTTGCTATAACATTGGTTATGGGAAGCTGGTGTGATGACAGCAAAATATATGTTCCTCGTCTTTATAAAATTCTGGATTTGATTAATTATCCAACAGAAGAGATAACACTCAGTGCTGTGAATGAAGACAAAAAAACAGAAGGCGATGAGATTGATGGTCTTGCAATAGATCTTGTTCCCACAATTATTTTCCATAAAAATAATTCTGAGCTGGGAAAGATTGTTGAAATGCCCAACGAGAGTATTGAAGAGGATATGTTGAGGATAGTTTCATTGAAGGATAATAATTGAACCGTAGGAACTTGATTAATCAAGTTCCTACTAAATGGGAGGTTCTTAATTCTCTACTTCTTCCAATTGCAAAACAGGCATTTCAATCTGGGTAAAATCTATAACTTTTAGTTTTGACCTGCCTGCCGGTAAGGCTGGTTTACCATTGCTGTTCTTGCCATTTGTCCCATTCTTTTTAATAACTGCAATTTTTTTCTCTGTCTCGGGTTTGGGAGGATTAAGCTTATCCTTATAATTTTTATAAGCATAAGTTTTATGTTGGTAGTTCCTGAGCACCATCCTGTCTTCGTCATGATGAAGCACATAATTTGGAAGAATTGGAATTTTTCCACCACCACCGGGTGCATCTATTACAAAATGTGGAATAGCTAAACCGCTTGTATGTCCTCGCAGGTTTTCAATTATGTTCAATCCTGTTTCAATTGAGGTACGGAAATGGTTTGCACCTTTGGTTTCATCTGCCATATACATGTAATATGGGCGAACTCTTATTTTCAACAATTTCTGCAGAAGTTCTTTAACAACGGTAGGATCATCATTTACTCCCTTCATAAGAACCATCTGGTTGCCGACGGGAACACCTGCATTCGCAAGCATCTCGCAAGCACGGCTGCTTTCAGGAGTTATCTCCCATGGATGATTAAAGTGAGTATTTACATAAATAGGATGATATTTCTTTATCATTTCACAAAGACTTTCTGTAATACGATGCGGAAGTACGCAAGGCATTTTTGTTCCAAGCCGTATGATTTCAATGTGAGGAATTTCTCTTATTCTTTTCAGAATCTTTTCAAGCATTGTATCTGTTAGCATCAAGGGATCACCGCCGGATAGAATAACATCTCTTATCTCGGTGTGCTGTTCAAGATATTCAAAAGCGCTTTCGAGACCTTTCATAGAGATTTTTTCATAATCACCCACTTTTCTTTTTCTTGTACAGAAGCGGCAATAAAGCCCGCACTGGCTTGTAACAAGAAAGAGAGCTCTGTCGGGATAGCGGTGAGTAATATTAGGAACGGGACTCATTGCATCTTCCATTAATGGATCTTCATCTGCATCAAAGTCCTCGAGCTCAGCTTTATCTGGTACACATTGCAGCCAAATCGGATCACCCGGGTAACGGATAAGGCTGAAATAATACGGGTTGATCCTTGCTTGGAAAAATTCATCCAGATCTTCCGCTATTTTCCTGTCTATGTTAAATTTTTCCACCAGCTGATCGACAGTATGAATACTGTCTCTTACCATCTGCTGCCACAGTTCCATGACTAACCTTTTGTTTGTTTTACTTAAAATATTTCCCGAAAACAATCAGGTTGTCGCCTGCCGAGTAAAAATCATTTATCTCGGCAACGATTGAAAAATTATTTCTCAAATAAAAATTTCTTGTTCTGCTGTAACTTTCTCTGGAAGAAGTTTCAGCTAAAAGCCACCTTGCACCTTTTTCAGTTACAAATTGTTCTGAGTGTTTAACCAATTCTGTGCCAACTCCTTTAATTTCCGACTCAGGATCAGCCACGATCCAGTATAAATCAAACACTGCATCGGTCAAAGGCCGCTTACCTGTGCAATGATATCCTAAAACATTTTCGTTATGATCAAACACAAAGATGTTGTAATCGGTTTGCGTTTGATTATTAACGCCAATACTTACAAGTTCCATTGCAATATCAATTTCATTTGATGTAAACTGAGAAATCTTTTTTAAAATCTTTTCAATCTTTTCAAAATCAGACTGCCTGGCTTTTCGAATCATTCTTCCTTCTGCTAATAGCAAAGTTTGCAATTGTAAAAAGTAATTCCGGGTAATTGATTCCTTTTGCTGCAGCAGCACGGGCAAAACCGGAATCTTCAGAGATATCCGGATTAGGATTTACTTCAATTATGTAAGGTTTACCGGATTTATCAACTCTTATATCAACACGTGCATAATCTCTACAGCTTAATGCATTGAAAGCTTCAATTGCAAGCATTGTAATTTTCTTTTTTAATTTCTTATCGAGATCAGCCGGGCATTTTGGCTTTGTGTATTCATAATAAATACTTTCGGCAATCCACTTACCATCATAAGTAACAATTTTTGGTAAGCCGTCAGGTAAGCCGGTAAAGTCAATTTCAGAAATTGGCAAAACATTCTTTCCGAGTATTGCCACATTAAGCTCTCGTCCATCTATATATTCTTCGGCAATAACATCCTGTTTATAAGTTTCAAAAAGAAACTCATACTGTTTTTTTAATTCTTCAGGATTATTTACCACAGAGTATTCAGATATTCCGATGCTGGCATCTTCATTAAGCAATTTTAGGATTACAGGAAATTTCAAGCTAAGTTTCTTCAGGTTTCTTACATGCATATTAAGGATCAGCGATTTAGGAGTTCTGATTTTGAATGAACGAAGAATATTTTTTGTTCTTTCTTTATGAAGACAATTTCCCAAAGAGAAAGGTGTGTTGCCTGTATAATCAAAGCCAAGAAGTTCAAAAAGTCCGGCGGTGCAATATTCATACGAAGATATTCCTTCAACCGATTCAACAAAATTGAATATTACATCCGGAGAAAATTTATTTATCTTGTTAACAATCCTTTGAACGTCGCTATCAACTGCGAGTGTTTCTACAGTTGAGAAATAATTTTGCAGGTTCTTTTTGATTTTACCAATGTTTTGAATAAACCCTGTTTCAGAGAGATCATTTAAGGGAAGATTATTTTCCGAAGGTTTGCCATTATAAACCGGGAAAATAGTGACGGGCGAGTTGTAGCAAATCAGGATTTTCTTATCAGTCTTCATATTAATTTATATCTCTTCGCAGCTGTAAACAGAACTCTGTTTATCATCTTGTTGTAATCCATTCCCGCGGCTCTTGCAGCTTTTGGGAAGCATGAGTTTTCTTCAGGATTTGGCAGAATTCCCGGCAGAGGATTTACTTCTATAATATTTGGTTCTCCCTGTTTATTAAGTCTTATATCAATGCGGCTCCAATCTTTGCAGCGGAGGGTATTGTATGTCTTTAAAGCTGTTTGTTTAATTTTTTCTTCAAGTTTCCTGTCAATTTTTGCAGGGCAGCTAAATACTTCAAGCGGATTTTCTCTCGTATCCAAAATCCATTTTGCTTCATAAGAATAAATCGGAATAAAGTCATCAGGGAAATCCTTGTATTCTATTTCTACTATAGGAAGAACTTCCGTTTCACTTCCATTACCGATTAAAGCAATTGTAAATTCTCTGCCAGGTAAAAATTCTTCAATAAGTGCAGATTGACTGTACTCACCAATAACTCTGCTAGCTTCTTTTTCAAGCTCTGATGAATCTTTTACAAATGAAGATGAGAAAATTCCTTTGCTCGAACCCTCAGCTACGGGTTTTACTATTAAAGGATAGCTAAAGCTAAGATTTTTAGTTTGCTCTATCCGGTCAACAAGTATAAATCTTGCATTCGGGATTTTATGATAGGTTAAAATTTCTTTTGTCCGGGCTTTATCAAGGCAAGTTGATAGTGTAAGCGTATCTGAACCGCTATAAGGAATCTGGAGCATATCCAGTATTGCAGGAATCTGTGCTTCACGGCTTGTACCATTAAAACCTTCAGCAATGTTAAAAACGATATCGGGTTTTATTTGTCTAATCTTTTCAAAAGCATTTTCATCTGCCTCAACAAGTTTAACGTTGTGATAAATTTCGATTGCAGTCCTTACAGCGTTTATAGTTTCCCACGTATCCCATTCAGCATAAGTGTCGAGTGATTTTTGTATTTGTAGTTGTGCCTGATCTTCGGATAAATTTAAAATTGGGGATAAGTCTTCGTGGAAAGTTGTTTCACTTTCTGGTTTGACATTGAATGTTAACACAACATTCAATCTAACATTAGAAAAGTCTGATAAAATAAATGTCCCTTAAATATTTTTTACAAATATAATTATTAATAAATAGAAGTCAACAAGTTTTACGGTTCATAAAAAAAATTTTTTCTTCAGACTCATGAAAATATTTTAAAGAACATGTTTAAAAACATTTTAAAATATTTTTCTTAACAAACTTCAACAAAATATTTTTATAAGTCAAATTTTTTTTGTGAGATGAGGTTTTTAAATTCTTGATGACGTGAAGTGATGAAGAGTTGAAGAAAAATATTTTCATGCGATGTCGGCATATTTAAGATTGTCCGGGTAATAATCTAAAAGATTTTTTTTGATTGTTTGATTGGAAGGGAGTTTAAGTTCAGGATCATCTCCGATTAATTTAAATGCTTCTTCCTTAGCTTGCAGAATTAATTTTGAATCGGTTATAATGTCTGCATGTTTAAATTCAGGAAAGCCACTTTGTTTTAGTCCGAAGATATCTCCCGGCCCTCTTAACTTTAAATCTATCTCTGCTATTTTAAAACCATCGTTATACTTTACCATTGATTGAAGCCTTATAGCTGCTTTATGTTTTTCAATTTCGGCGGGAGAGAGAAATTCAAGATCTTTGTTTGCTTTTTCACTTCTTTTCGCAATATCTTCTGAAGTTACAAGAATACAATAAGCTTGTTTACTGCCTCTGCCAACTCTTCCGCGAAGCTGATGAAGCTGAGAAAGCCCAAACCTGTGTGCATCATTAATAAGAATAATATTAGCATCAGGAATATCTATCCCGACTTCAATTACTGTTGTAGCTACCAGCACATCAAATTCTTTTTTTCTGAACAGCAGCATGGTTTCTTCCTTTTCATTCCAGCTCATTCTTCCATGAACAAGTCCGACTTTCAGATCTTTCAGGTAAGTTGCTTTTAACATTTCATAATAAGTTAATGCTGCTTTCAACTCCAGCTTTTCAGATTCTTCAACAAGAGGATAGACTATGAAACTCTGTAAACCTTCCTCAGATTTATCTCTGATGAATTTAAAAATATCCGGAAGTTTTTCTTCGCCTCTTAAAATTGTTTTAACAGGTTTACGGTTTAAAGGCATTTCATCTATAATAGAAAGATCAAGATCTCCATAAACAGTCATTGTAAGAGTTCTGGGAATTGGAGTTGCGCTCATCACAATAACATCGGGGGCATTACCTTTTTCATGTAAACGGCTTCGTTGTAAAACTCCAAATCGATGCTGCTCGTCGATTATAACCAAACCAAGTTTGCTGAACTTAACTTTCTCTTCAAACAAAGCATGAGTTCCTATAATTATATCAGATTCTTTTAATTCAATGTCTTCGAGGTTTTTATCACGTAAAGATTTTTTCTGTCCACCTATAAGCAAACTTATTTTAACTTCCTTTTGAGAATTTACCTGCTTCAGTAGTTTCATATAGTTAGAAATATTTTTTGCATGCTGGTCTGCCAGGATTTCAGTTGGAGCCATTAATGCAGCCTGGAAACCATTATCAACTGCAATAAGCATCGCAATAAGAGCAACAATTGTTTTCCCGCTTCCGACATCTCCCTGTAATAGGCGGTTCATCGGCGATTCAACCATCATATCATTTTTTATTTCAGAGAGAACTTTTAACTGAGCTTTTGTTAATTCAAACGGGAGAGTTTTAAGGAAATCCTTAACAAGACTTGTATTAATCTTTAATGAGTGCCCACCTAATTTCGATTTGATATTTTTCTTTCTTAAAGCAACAAGAATTTCCAGGAAAAAAAGTTCTTCAAATATAAACCTTCTTTTTGCTTCTATAAGATTTTCTTTGCTATTTGGGAAGTGATAATTTCTTACAGCATCTTTTATATTCTGAAGTTCATTATCCTTGATTATATGATTTGGTAGAGTTTCTTCCAGTTTATCGAGATAATTCTCAACAGCATTGTTGATAATTCTTCTTAAAGAAAAATCTCCAATATTAGTTGTGCGGAGCTCTTTTGGAATTCTGTAGATAGGAATAATCTTCCCTGTGTTAAGAAAGCTTTGGGATTCATCTTCACTAATCCTGTCAAACTCAGGATGAGCAAATTGTAAGTTGCCATATTTTGAAACTGTTGGTTTTCCGGAGATTGCAAAAATATCTCCATGGTTAAAAACATTGATAAAAAATTTTACTCCCTGGAACCAAACACATTCAAAAAATCCAGATTGATCCCGGAAGTTAACTTTAAATATTTCTCTTCTCCCAAACCTTCGACTGTCTTTATCAGTTACTTGCCCAATAATAGTAAACTCACCGTCATAACCATTTAAAACATAACCGTAAGCTTTTAATGCCGTAAGGATGTTTGTTCTGTCAACATGCCTGGAAGGAAAGTAGAAAAGAAGATCTCGGATTGTTTTTATGCCTATCTTATTAAAAGCTTCAGCACGCTTTGGACCAACTGATTTGATGTATTGAACTGAACTGTTTAAAGTATCTTCTTTGCTCACATTGTAAAATAAATTAAGGAGGAAGGATTTACAACCTTAAGAAGCTGGAAATTAGTTCAAGAGTTAGAACAAGTTCAAGGGAAGGAAATAATTATGGCATCCTAATCAATAAATCTGAAATCATAATTTCGAAATTACGACTTCATTCTCTTTTTTTATCTCTTGTCATAAGATCTGTTGTTGCTTTTACAGGATCTTTATCTTCAAAAAGTATTTTATATACTTCATCAGCAATTGGAGTTTCGACATTATGATTTTTAGAAAGCTGTGTTACAGAGCGTGAAGTTTCAACACCTTCGGCAATCATATCCATAGATTTTAAAACTTCTTTTAATTTTTTACCGGAGCCAATTTGTTCACCAACAAAGCGGTTTCTGCTGTGGCGGCTCATACAGGTTACAATTAAATCTCCCATACCTGAAAGTCCGGCAAAAGTTTCGGGTAAAGCTCCCATTGCTTCACCAAGCCTGGAAATTTCTGCGATACCTCTTGTCATAATAGCAGCTTTAGTATTATCCCCAAATTTTACACCATCAACAATCCCGGCTCCAATAGCAATTACATTTTTAAATGCGCCGCCAAGTTCAACACCAACAATATCAGTTGATGAATAAACCCTGAAGTAAGCAGTCATAAAAGCAACCTGTATTGATTTGGATGTTTCAATATTACTTGAAGCTGCTACAATTGCCGTTGGGATTTTCCGGCTTACTTCTTCTGCATGGCTTGGACCGGAAAGAACGCCAATTTGTCCTTCATCAATTAAAGGGAAAACATCTTTAAGCATCTGGGACATTGTCATCATTGAATTATTTTCAATTCCTTTTGCAACACTTACAAGTATAGAATTTTTAATTCCCGGATAACTGAGATTTTCTACAACGCTTCTTAAAAACTGAGATGGCACTGCAAGCACAATCATATTTTTGTTTGATGCAGATTCTTCAGGATTGTTGGTGATTTTTATTTCTTTTGGTATTTCGATCCCCGGAAGATACATTTCATTCTTCCTGGTTTTATCGAGAATTTTAGAATAATTTTTTTTGTATTCCCAGAGAGTTACATCGTGCCCGTTATAGTGAAGCAGAATAGCAAGAGTTGTTCCCCATCCTCCGGCACCAAAGATAGATATTTTCATTTAAAGCGAAAAGGATTTTTTCTTTCTGAAGTTCAGTTTGTTTTCAGATCCATCTAAAATTCTTAAAACATTTTTACGGTGTGTATAAATTATAAGAACTGAAACAGCAATAATAAAAGGAAGTATCGTATGATATCCGGGTATATCAACATTAAATAAATTCTCTCTTATAACTAATGAAAGTGGAACCGCAATAGTCCCGATCAAAGAACCCAGGGAAACATACCGGGAAATTGTAACAACAATAATAAAAACACCAATGGCAATAAGCATATCAACCGTAATAATCATTAAGAGCATACCTAAAGCTGTCGCAATTCCTTTTCCGCCTTTAAAACCAGCAAAGATTGTCCAGATATGCCCGATAACTGCTGAAATTCCGGCAATAATCTGAACCAAAGTAAAATCATCGAAAGGAGTTATGTTTTCAAAAGGTATATTGCCATAGTGAAGTCTTGCAATGACAACTACTGCAAGCACACCTTTAAATGAATCTAAAAGGATAACAAAAATTCCATGTTTCCAGCCGAGAACACGCATTACATTTGTACCGCCGGCATTACCGCTGCCGTGTTCACGAATGTCTATTCCTTTTACAGATTTGCTTACAATTATAGAAGTAGGAATTGAACCAATAAGGTAAGATAGTATGATTATCGTTGCTAATAAAAACATTAAAATCTCTCAAAATTCGTTACTAAACTACAGATATTAACCTAATAAAGCAACGATGCACAATAATCATTCCTTCGATATTGTGATAAGAAGACGGTTTTTTTATATTTGAACCTACAAAAAAATAGAAAGATAAACAGATGGCTAAACAACAGACTTTTGCCGATAAAGCTAAAGCTAAGAAAAAAGAAATTGGTGTAACAGTTAAGCTTATTAAGACTATTAAGACGAATAAAGGTACTTATAAGTTTAATGAGAAATTCGTAAAGATTGATGATATCAGTAAAATTGTAGATATTAAATAAAGCGGTAATAATGCAGTTTTTTTTCTCTTCTAAATGAACCCCCACAGAAATTTTTATTGATTTTTTAAATAAAAATTTTATATTGTTTTAACAGGGAGCTATCCCTGTAATCCGATTTCAGTCTTTTAGATTGATAAAAATGACCTGATATACTTTTCTAAAGGTCTTATCTGAAAATAATAGCGAGGTAAAAATGATTAATTCAAAAAAGATGAGATTTTATAGTCTTAAAGATATTGACAGTATACCGCAATTAAAATCTTTTAGTGATGAACAAAAATTTGCTATGAAGGTTGTTTCGAATGTACTTCCTTTCAGAACCAACAATTACGTGGTTGAAGAATTAATTGATTGGAATAATGTGCCTGAAGATCCGATGTTTCAATTAACATTTATGCAAAAGGATATGCTATCTGATGACCAGTTTAACAGGATGGCGGGTGTTCTTCTAAATAATTCTCCGGTTGAAGCGATAAAAAAAACAGCAGAGGAAATAAGGCTTGAACTTAATCCTCACCCATCCGCACAAATGACGCTGAACGTTCCTTCTTTTAATGATGAACCTGTTCGCGGGATTCAACATAAATACAGAGAAACCTGTCTGGTATTTCCATCAAGCGGGCAAACTTGCCATGCATATTGTACATTTTGTTTCCGCTGGGCACAGTTTGTTGGAATGAGTGACTTGAAATTTGCTACCGACGAATCAAAAAGATTTCAGGATTATATTAAAAAACATAAGGAAATTACCAACATTCTTTTTACGGGTGGCGATCCAATGATAATGAGTGCAAAAAATCTTAAAGCATATATAGAACCTTTACTCAAACCGGAATTTGAACATATAAGATATATAAGAATTGGAACAAAGTCTGTTGCATATTGGCCTTACAGGTTTGTTAATGATAATGATTCGGATGAAATTATTCAATTGTTTGAAGATATAAACAAATCGGGGAAGCATTTGGCGATAATGGGACATTATAATCACTGGGTGGAATTATCAACAGATATTGCAAAAGAAGCTATTAAAAGAATAAGAAATACTGGGGCACAAATAAGAACCCAATCTCCATTAATAAAACATATTAATGATAATTCTGAAGTCTGGGTAAAAATGTGGAGAGAACAAGTAAAGCAGGGATGTATCCCTTATTACTTTTTTATAGAAAGAAATACAGGTGCAAAAAATTACTTTTCAATACCTCTTGAAAGAGCATTTAATATTTTCAGAGATGCTTATATACAGGTTTCCGGTTTGGCAAGAACTGTACGTGGTCCTTCTATGTCTGCTCTTCCTGGTAAAGTAATGATTGAAGGGATTACGGAAATTAAAGGAGAAAAAGTTTTCTCGTTAATTTTTCTGCAGGGTAGAAATCCCGACTGGTGTAAGAGACCATTCTTTGCCAAATATGATCCTGAAGCAACCTGGCTTAACGATTTAAAACCTGCTTTTGGTGAAGAAAAATTTTTCTACCACGATGAAATGAAACAAATTGAAAAGCAGCTTGACGGACAAATGTATTTTTATAGTGAGCCCGAAGATAATATTGTATACTATTCCGAATCGGTTTCTTAATTACCGAATAACTCAAGACTAATATTCCCTTCAAGTTCAAGAAGCCTTTTTTTAACTAAAAGCCCTGCCGAATATCCGCCAAGTTTTCCATTTGCATTAATAACCCGATGACATGGGATTATAATACAAACCGGGTTTTTTGAATTTGCTTGTCCGACGGCCCGTAGTGCTTTTTTATTACCAAGTTTCTCCGCAATCTTTTTGTAGGAAACAGTCTTTCCGTAAGGAATCTTACTCAATTCACGCCAGACTCTTTTCTGGAAATCAGTTCCTCTAATATCCAAAGGAACATTGAATTTTTTTCTATCTTCATTAAAATATTCTTCAAGCTGAGTAAATACATTAAACATGTAGGGGTCATCCGGTCGGAGTTTTGTAGTGTTTACATTTTTTATTGTCTTGCTGTTATTATTAAGGAAGATATTCCTTATTCCTTTTGTAGATGAAAAAACTTTGATGTTAATCCCCAAGATTTTTTGAGTAGCGTAGAAAAGATTCTCTTTTTCTTTCTTTTTCATTTTAAAGGATTCTGAGATGAATATGTGGAGATAATTTACGGAAAAGAATAAAAAAGAGGAAGAAAAAATTCTATTTCTCTTCCTCAAAAAGGGATAATTTTAAGCAGCAACCACTTCTAAAGCAGGATTCAAATCTCTCTTAAGCAAACCTTCAATTGCAGCAAGTGTTCCACTTATAGAACTTGGACAACTTCCACAGGCTCCCTGGTATCTTATCATTACTTTATTTCCTTCAATTCCAAGAACTTCAAGTCCACCGCCATCGCTTGCAAGATATGGTCTCACCCTATGATTAAGAATTTCATTTATCTTTGTTAAAAGCTCGTCTTCATTCTCATTTACAATAACTTCTTTTTCCGTGGGAATGAGAGAGATATCAAATGTTTTAAGAAATTCTATAAAAGGTCGCTGTATTTGTCCCCAGTTAGAATCTTTTGCTTTTTCAATCGTAACAAATTTATCCATATAAAAAACCGAAATAACCCCATTAATTTCAAAAATACACCTTGCAAAAGGATCTTCTATGGCAGATTCTTTATTCGGGAATTGCCTTGTTTCAACCTTAAGTAGTTTCTCGTTTAAAATAAACTTCAGAGCATTAGGATTTGGTGTTAGATCAACATCTTCTACAATTAACATAAAATTATCTCCAAAAAATTTAGACTTAAAATAATGGGAATTGAGTACTCCTTCAAGTCAATAAGAACAAATTCAGGAATTTGCTATAATAGGAATGTTGAAATATAGAAATCTCTTGAAGGGATTCTCAAATACTATATTATTACAACTCTCCATTTTTCTAAGACTTTGCGTAAAATGTGTTTATAATATACTTTTACTTGTATGGAAAAAATACTTATTGTTTTTACCGGCGGCACTTTCTCAATGATGATTGATAAAAGTACGGGTGGAGCAGTTCCTTATTTTTCCGGTAAAGAGCTTCTTGGGAAAATTCCTGAGACAAAAAAGTTAGCAGAGATTGATTGTTACGATTTCGGGAAATATCCGGGTCCTCATATGACACCCGAATTGATGTTCAGTCTTTCAAGCAAAATAAAGGAGATACTGAAAGAAAATAAATATAAGGGAATTATTGTAACACATGGTACCGATACACTTGAAGAGACTGCTTACCTTCTTGATCTCACAATCAAAACGGAAATCCCAATTGTAGTTATCGGTTCGATGAAAAACAGTTCAGAACCTGATTGGGATGGCCCAAGAAATCTTATTGATGCAATAAATGTTTGCTTAAATCCTAATGCAAAAAATATTGGTGTTCTTGTCTGTTTAAATGGTGAGATAAATGCTGCAAGTGAAGTAACCAAAACCTTTACAGAAGAAATTGATAGTTTCCACTCTCTTGATTTCGGAGCTTTAGGCTTTGTACAAAATGGTCGGGTTATTTTCAACCGGTTGCCAAGAAAGCTTGAAACAATTATTACAAATAAGATTATTACTAATGTTGATTTACTTACGGTTTATGCTGGTATGAATGAGAAGTTTTTTAAATTCTCTACAGACAGCAGTGTAGACGGAATAGTTGTTGAAGCTCTTGGTGTTGGTAATGTTCCCCCTTTAGCATTTGAAGGAATTAAATATGCTGTTGAAAAAAATATTCCTGTAGTACTTGTTTCAAGATGTCCGGCAGGCGAAACTGACAATATATACAGTTATCCCGGCGCAGGAAAATGGCTTAATGAAATCGGGGTAATTTTTACAGATTTTTTGAATGGGCAGAAAGCAAGAATAAAACTAATGCTGGCACTTGGGGTAACAAGCGATAATAAGCAACTAAAAGAGATGTTCGAATGATAAAATTACTTAATAGTCATTTCGTTCTATAAAAATTACTTCTTTCTTCTGTTTTTTCTTAAAAAATACATCATACTATCTATATTCTTTCTTTTACTCCTACCTGATATTTACTGCAGTAATAATTTAAAACAGTTTACTAGTAAAAATCAGGAGTAAAAAATGGAAAAGTTCAAATTTGTTTTGTTAGTTCTTTTAACAGCAGCAACTTTACTGATTGTTACAGGGTTTTCAAATAGTAGTAATCCTCTTAATTCCGGTAATGCAGGAAATGATACCGCTAATACAGGAAACCAGGTGAATGTGACAGTAAATGGTGATGGATTTAATCATATTCAACTTAATGCTGCTGATGGCGCAGCTTATTATTCTTCTTATGAAAATTTGACTTACACTTCCATCGTAGCAAAAGCCGGTACCGATACATTATTAATCCTTTTATCTACTGCTGGTAAAGAGACAGGAACATTTGAATGGAATAATAGTGAAGCAACATCATATTTAGTTATTCCAAATGATGGATATACTTCTTATACATCTGTTAACAGCGGATCTACAACAATTACCGAGTTTGGTGGAATTAATGGTTTTGTGAAAGGAAGTTTTTCCGGCTCAGTTTATAAAAGCCAAACAAATGAACCTGTTGATATAGAAGGTACATTTTCAATTAAAAGGATAGAAGATAAATAATTACTTTTCTGTTTAAAGAAATGAAGTCGTTTCATTAGAGATTACATTGTCATTCCTTAATTTTGAGACAGCCTCTAAGT
>CAZECH010000003.1:0-24071 GCA_964510675.1 uncultured Ignavibacteriaceae bacterium | reverse complement strand
ATTAAGAAGTTCTTCTTTTTTCTTTTTGGAAATTCTGGTGTTCCTGTATTGTCTTATAAGGTTAACCTGTATATAGCTTATAGGATCTATATAAGGATTGCGAAGATAAAGTGTTCTCTGAAGCTGTTTGTTATTGTCAAGGAGTTCGTTTTCTCCTGTGAGCATTAAAACACATCTGGCAGATCTTTCATATTCACTTCTAATCATTCTAAAAATCTTCATAACACCTTTATTCTTGTATAAAGAGACATACTCTTTACCAATAATCATATCTGTTTTAGTAAGAACCATTTCAATATTCTGCACTAATGCATTAAAAAATTCCCAGTTGTTGTAAAGGTGCTGTAGTTCAAGCGGAGAAATAATTTTATTCTTTATCACCGATTCAATTGCATAACCAAATCCATACCATCCTGAGATTGTCTCGCGGTTTTGTGTCCATGCAAAAACCCATGGAATTGCTCTTAATAAGATAATATCTTTTCTGATTTTTCTTGATGGGGGACGTGAACCAATTTCAATCTTTTCAATAATATCAATTGGCGTAATGTTTCTGAAATATTCAATAAAATTTTCGTGATTAATTAAATTCCGGTAATGCTCAAAAGCATATTCAGAAATCTTTTCAAATTTTTTAATATTGTTTTGAATTTTTTTTATTTCATCTTTTTTTACCGGCTGTATCGTTTTATACAAAACTGCTGATGTGATAATTTCTAAACTTTTTTTAGCAATATCGTGCATCAAGTATTTTGAAGAGATCATTTCACCCTGCTCTGTTATTTTGATCTTTCCTTCAATTGTTCCCGGAGGCTGCGCAAGAATTGAACGGTTAACAGGACCACCCCCACGTGAAATACTGCCTCCCCTTCCATGGAAAAGTGTTAGTTTAATTTTTTTCCTTTTTGAAATTTTGTTAAGCAAAATCTGCGCTTTATATAATTCAAAATTAGATGTAAGTATTCCACCATCTTTATTGCTGTCTGAATAACCAAGCATTATTTTTTGACAATTATTTCGAAGTTTTAAATGCTGAGCATAGGCTTTATTATTATAAAGTCCTTCCATAATATTCACACACCTGCTTAAATCATCAATTGTTTCGAACAACGGAAGAATATCAATTTCCGATGCGAATATTTTATTTTGGTCAATCTTAATTAATCCTGCTTCCTTGGCAAGAAGTAGTGCACCGAGAACATCCGATATATATGAACTATTGCTAATAATATATTCGCCGGCAGAATCGACTGAGATATCTCTCTTTGCCCAAAGAATCAAACCAAATTCATTAATTATTCTTCTTGAACTATCAGTTATTTTTGAAAACCTGTTCGTTAGAGGTCGTGGATTTAAAATTTCTTTGGAGATCAATTCTGTTTTTTCTTTTTCGGATAATTTTGAATACCCAATTGAAGGATCGGAGTTTTGTAAAATCTCTGCAATGGTTTCTCTCAGAAGATCAGCATGTTGTCTTATATCCAATTTGACAAAATGAAAACCAAAGGTTTTAACTTTTATTTTAAAAGGATTAACAAAGTTTTCTACAATTAATTTCCCTTCATTGGCATTTAAGCTTTCAGTGATAAGATCAAGATCATCCATCAATTCACCGGCATTCTTATAACCATATTCTCCTTCAATTAAAGTATTCTCGAGTTTTTTATAAATGAGGTGGAGCTTCGACCGATATATCTCACTCTTTTCCCTCAATTTTGTATCAGAAGGATTTATACCGAGTTCCCTTTCTTCTTTAACAATAGACTTAATCAATTTTCTACTGGCACCTTTTACCCTTACTGAGGTGCTGAGCTCTTCGTAAATTTTATTTAATTCCTGCGTGTAAAGATTAATTATTTCTTTTCTATGTATTTCAAATGCTTGTTTTGTAATTTCTTCGGTAACATACGGATGTCCATCCCTGTCACCACCAATCCATGAACCAAATTTCAAAATTGCCGGAACATCAGAAGAATAATTAAGGTAATATTTTAATGCTTTGGAGAGATCATTATAGAAATCCGGAAGTATTTCATAAAAGACTTTCTTGAAGAAAAATAAACCATTAATTATCTCATCTTCAACAGAAATTTTATAGAAACGGATTTCGTTTGTCTGCCACAAAACTGTTATTTGTGTTTTTATTTCTTCCTTTAATTTTTCAAGTCCCTCATCAGTATGATAATTCAGTTCCTTATTCAGTAACAGGTTACTGATCTTTAAAATTTTCCTCAGAATTGTCTGTCTTACAGCTTCGGTTGGATGAGCAGTAAATACCGGGGTTATTTCAATACTTCCAAGAATTCTTTCAATTTGATTATTGGACAGTTTAAGCTGCTTTATTTCTTTAAATGAATTCCCATAAAAATCTTCACTATCAATTCCGGATTCATCACCTGTTTTATGTTTTATAATTCTGTTAACTTCATCAGCGGCATTTACAAGAATAAAATATATTGAAAATGCTCTGATAATACTGTATGATTCTTTCAACGAAAGTCTTTTTATTAATGCTCTTATCTTCCTGCTGCTATTACCCTTATTTTGACTTCGTAATTCTTTAGTTAATGCACGCAGCTTTTCAACTTTATCATATAGCTTGATACCTTCCTGTTCAATCAGAACTTCACCGAGAAGAAATCCAAGCTCTTTAATATTGTTTCTAAGCCTTTCATAAGGCTTTGAAATTATTTTTTCCATTGTTACAATTTTAGTTTAATGTGTTGGAAATTTAAGATACAAAACTTATAAATCAATTATCCATTAAACAGTATGTTAAACCATTATTAGTTAATTGTTCTTCGCCAGGTTTCAAAACTTAACAACCAGTTAACGTGTCCTGCAAAATTATAATCTTTCTTTTGATAAAATTCATTTAAAATCTTTTTTACCTTATTGTGATCATAATAATCACAAGAGCTTGTTTCGGTAGAATTAAACGTATCCTGAATATATTCAGATAATGTTTCAAGAAATCGAATTACTAATGTATCCTTATAAACAAATCCAAATTTTTGTTTTAACTTTGTCAAGAAAGCAGCGGGTATGGTTTTAAGCCAAAAAGGATAAATCACTCCATCCTTAACAAGAGGGAAACGGGATAAGGCAGGATATGAATCATTAATTATCTTATAAAAAATTTTATTGTTATTCCGTTCTTTAACCTGAGTTTCAAAAATTTTTTTCAGGAAAGTCGGCTGGATAAAAGGCATATAATTAATAAATTCGGAATCGGAACGTGCCTGCTCAGGAGCCGAACTGTTTGGTAACCGGGTTCTTAATGCAAATAAATCCAGCCAGTTACCTATTCCGAAGTCAGAAACAGATGGCATTGCTTTACAAAAATTTTCTATATGATTTTCTAAACTGTCATTCATAACTTGCAAATATTCCTTATTAAAAAATTCAGGCCGCCTGCTCAACAAGAGTGGAATTAACTTTGCATAATCATTCTCATATATTGCTTTGTATCCTTTTAACTGAAGACTAACAAACAAACGTCTTCTAGCAATCTCTCCCCAGGAGCCATCAATTACAATTTTATTTTGATTATAGAGCAATGAATAAAACTGGGTATTTAATAATGCAGAGGCAGGAACAGCTAACATTGTTTGCCCAATAAACTCATTTATCATTGAAACAGATTTATCAACAGAAGGGATAAATTGTTCCCAGAAGAAATGTTCAACATTAAGCTCTTCAGATATTCTTGCTGCTATTTTTCTATCAGGATCATTTGGATTATTTATTGAATGTAAGCAATAGTTCCTTGAGTTTGAAGATAATAATAAGGCAAGTAGAATTCGTGAATCCAATCCCCCAGAAAGCGCCAGGGATAGTTTCCTGGTAGTATTAACTCCACATAAAGTAAAGTCTTTTAAAATTGTATCCAAATTCTTATTCTCCGTAGTTTGAACAAAATCCGGGTGCCAGGCGCTGTTAGATATTTTCACCGACACAGGATCAGTTTTAAATATTGCTTTACTTCCCTGGCTCATTCTTTCAACACTTTTTAAAATGCTTTTACCTGAAAGCTGGTTTACCAGAAGCCATCTCGCTCCAAATTCTTCCCAATCAATTGAAATATTTTCATCAAGTTTTGAAATCCAATCAAGTCGTGTTGAGAATGCAATGCAATCATTTAATTTTGTTAAATAAATATTTCTTACTCCCAACTGGTCTGTAAACAACTCAAGTTGATTTTCACTCAATCTGGCAATTGCAAAATGCCCGTTCAAATTGAATTGGGAAAAGTCTTTCTTTTCTAATTCTGAATTCCAATCACTTTTGTCCATTAAAGATGATTCATTATTCTCATACTTAATTCCAATTCCACATACAATCCGTATGCTTGAATTATCATTGGCTTTTTGAGTAAGACATGTTTCAGGAATACCACCTGAAGCTATAAATATTTTATTGGTTTGAAAAGAATGGAGAGGTGAAGGATATATTGATTTGATTTTTTTTATTTCTTTATTCGAAAAGTTTCCGAATAAACCGATCATCCATCCCATTAGTTATTTACGGCATTATAAATGATAATTAGTTTTTTGTGCAAAAGAAAATATCACCGGCTCCTTTTGTAATACCCATACGAATTATTTCTTCATCAGTAAGAATATCCCGTGGAGTTATTACTTTAACTTTAAATCCTGTATTTTCTAATCTATCCTTGAAATCAGGGCCATAACTGCGAACGTGATCTTCCTGTCCGAACAATCTCAATCTTTCTTTCGGATTATTTAGGGTTGGATCTTCGATTGTTTTATCAGAGTTAACAGGAACCATTAAAACCGCCCATCCATCTTTCTTTAAAACTCTGAGTAGCTCACTCATAGCTTTTTTATCATCTGGAACATGTTCAAGGACATGTCCGCAATATATTACATTGAATGACTCATCCGGGTATTGAATATTTGTAATATCCATTTTAACCATTGCATCAGGATTAAATAAATCTGCTGTTATATAACTTTTACCAACTAATTCCTTTAATTGATTTTCAAATGGTTTCTCCGGTGCAACATGAAGGATTTTTATATTTTCTTTTTTAAAGAGATTTGTTTTCTCCTTAAAAAAATACCATACAAACCTGTGCCTTTCCAATGAGAGACAATGAATGCAAACAGCTTCTTCCCTTGAATGAAATTTTACGAATCTTTTTGAGGTTTTATTGCAAACAGGACATAAACGCCCTTCTCCTGAATATACTATTCTGCGGAAATTATTCCTGATATTCCGAAATAAAGACCAGAGTGGTTGAGGTATAATTTTCCTGAACATATAATGATAAAATAAACAATTAAAAAAGATTCAGAAAGTTATGCAAAGAGCTTTTATTTTGGGATTGGTAATAAAATATTCTGGTTAAAGATAATTATTATGACAATTGATAAAAAAATTATTATAACAGATTCAGGCTCTTCCTTGTATTTTTTCTTTATCGGTGTCTACAGATTTTTTAATTCTTCCCTGTTCATAAACTCGTTTATTATTTAATAATGTTCTATTTTTAATTCGAATCCGTGAACCGAATCCAGTCAAAATCAGAATAACCTGTTTCATCCGGAGAAGAAACTGAAATTGAATAAAAACAAATTTTTGCCCCAACCCATCTGCCTGGTTTTGCGTTAAACTCATTTCCAACTTTTATAAAATTTTCTCCATTCGTACTATAATAAAAATTACAGACTGCATCTTTTTTTACACTGACCTTGAAATAAATTTCACTTGATAAGAGTTTAATACTTTCAATTAATTCTTCTTTCTTATTTGAATCCAGATAGACAATATTGTTTAAAAATAAACCATACTCCGAACTCGTAACATTAATATCACAATAATCTGATCCAAGAATTACAAGACCGGTTCTTTCCCCTTTTTGGTTTGGTGAGAAAATTAATTTTACCGTTACAGAAAATTCTTCTGCAGGAAATTTTTGTCCAAGAAGATTAGGAATCTTTCTAAGGTTTTCAAATTCACTAAAACTTTTTATTGAAAATAATCTAAGAGATCCATTTTTATCATCAAGAGAGAACCATTTATTTTTAAAATCTGCTTCCCACTGCCATTGCAAACCAAGACTACTGCTGTCAAATTCGTCCGTAGTTTGCATAGTCAGCGGAGGATATTCATTTCCAACATTAGGTTTTTTGTAAAATGATACCGGTTCGCCAATTCCATTAGAATCAAAATCAATTCCCATCATTGGCCAGTCATCAATCCAATTAACAGGGTTTAAATGAACAACCCTGCCATAAGCTTCCTTATCCTGAAAATGAACAAACCATGATTCACCTGATTCAAGTTCAATTAAAGCACCTTGATGAGGACCATTTATATCAGTGCTGCCTTGTTCAAGTACTATTTTGTCTTCATAAGGTCCATAAATACTTTTTGAACGCAGAACTGTTTGCCATCCTTGTTTTACTCCACCTGCAGGAGCTAATATATAATAAAAACCATTCCGCTTGTACATCTTTGGTCCTTCAATCGTAGGATGGTTTTTATGACCATCAAAAATTATTTTACCTTCATCGAGAATATTTTTCCCATCAGGACTCATTTTATTAAGTGTCAGGATACTGTTTATCCCCGCCCTGCTTTTAGCCCATGCATGAACCAGGTAAGTATTCCCGTCATCATCCCAGAAAGGACAAGCGTCTATCCATCCTTTTGCTTCCTTTACTAAATGGAGAGGTTCCCATGGGCCTTCTGCTTTCTTTGATTTGGTCATGAAAATTCCGTTATCCGGATCACCGAAATAAATGTAAAATTCTCCATTATGATACTGAATACTTGGGGCCCATATTCCATTTCCATGCTGAGGAATCTTGAAAGAATCTACGGGATAATGTGTTGCTGCATGTCCTAAAATTCTCCAATGCAAAAGATCTTTTGAGTGAAGAATTGGTAATCCAGGAAAATGAGAAAAGCTTGAAGATACCATATAGAAATTGTCATCAACTCTAATAACATCCGGATCCGAATAGTCTGCAAAGATTATTGGATTTGAATACCCATCATCATTCCTTTGATTTTTTAACGATGTAAAGGAAGAAAAAAAAACAAATAAAACCACTATAAAGAAAGCATTGGCATATTTCATAATATTTGTAGGATTAAACACCCTCTACTAGAATCATTCTTGATTCTGCTGTTGCATGTCTTAATTTTTTTGCTCTACTGTACTCAGGTGAGTTCCACCAGGCTTTTGCTTTTTCCGCGTTTTCAAATTCAAGTATTACAATTCGTTCCGGTGCTTGTGTCCCTTCAATTAATTCAGCTTTACCGCCACGAACAACAAACTTTCCGCCATAAGGTTTAAGAGAGTCAGGAGTGAGCTTCTTGTAATCTTCATATCTGACAGGATCTTTTACTATAACTTCTACAATTATGTATGCAGACATTTTTAATCCGGTTCAATAGTGAATAAATATTTTTAATTTATTGAGAATTTATAAAATAAAAATCTGAAGTTATAGTGCGAATTAGTAAAAATCTCTTAACGTAATCAATATTCATAATTGTAATTCTAACTAATGAAAAGTTATAAAAAAGCAAGAGTATGATTATAAGTACGATTAAGAATTGAATTATGAAATCACTTCTTTCATCAATCTGCTAATCACTTCTAAAGAAGTAATTCCATCGGCTTCTGCATTAAAGTTTGTAATTATGCGGTGGCGGAGAACGGGAATCATTGCGGATTTTACATCATCAATGTTTGGTGTAAATCTTCCTTCTATAACTGCTTTTGTTTTTGCAGCAAGTATTAAATATTGTGAAGCTCTTGGTCCGGCACCCCATGTAATCCAATCTTTTACAAATTGCGGTGAGTGTCCGTTTACCGGCCTTGTCATATTTGCTGTTCTGACAGCAAACTCAATTACATTATCAGCAACCGGCACTCTTCTTACAAGCTGTTGAAAATTAATTATCTCTACCGCATTTAGGATTTTACTTAACTGGGGTGTGTACATACTTGTAGTTGTCTGCACAACTTTAACTTCCTCATCAAACGAAGGATAATCAAGCCAGAGGTTAAACATAAACCTGTCAAGCTGTGCTTCAGGTAATGGATATGTTCCTTCCTGCTCAATGGGATTTTGTGTGGCAAGAACAAAAAACGGTTCATCAAGTGTGTAAGTAATTCCTGCAGCAGTTACCCTGTGTTCCTGCATTGCCTCAAGAAGTGCGGCTTGAGTTTTTGGAGGAGTCCTGTTTATTTCATCTGCAAGAATAACATTTGCAAAAACGGGTCCTGCAATAAAACGGAAATCTCTCTTTTTTGTAATCGCATCTTCTTCAATTATTTCAGTTCCTGTAATATCACTCGGCATAAGGTCTGGTGTAAATTGTATCCTGCTGAATTTCAGATCCATAACTTCGGCGAGAGTTTTTATGAGAAGTGTTTTCGCAAGTCCTGGAACTCCAATAAGAAGACAATGACCTTTTGAAAAAAGAGAAATGAGAAGCTGGTTTATTATTTCATCCTGACCGACAATAACTTTAGCAATTTCAGTTTTAATATTCTTAACAGTTGTGCTTAACTGCTCAACTAATTTAACATCATCCTGGGTTTCAATTTTATTATTCAAAATATATTCCTGATTTATATTACAGTACGAATTATAATCTCACTTCCCAGAAAATCTTTTCTTTTAATTCATTAATCCAGACCTGGTATTTTTCCTGTCTTTTATATTCATCAGTAATTCTTTTAATTTCATCATAATCCTGTTCAAGATTTGCAGCATGCTGAGGAACTCTTTTTTCCAGGTAAACCAGGTGATAGCCATAATTCTCAGGCGCATATTCAATTCTTTTCGGAAAACTTATTTCACCTTCCTTAAGTTTAGTTACAACATCTATCAAAGTTTTATCAAGCTGGTTCTGGTAAAAAGTTCCAAGCTCACCTCCAAAAGCAGCAGTCTCTTTATCTTCACTATATTTCTTGGCAAACTCCGAAAATGTACTACTGCCTTTTAAAATACTGTCACGTAATTCTGAAAGAAAATCAATCGTCTTTACATCGGCTTTATCATCGGTTTTTATTTTTATAAGAATATGCCGGGTATGAATTGATTCGCCTCTTTTTTCAAGCAGTTGAATAATATGAAACCCCACCGGAGATTCAACAACATTCGAAATCTCACCTGCTTCAAGAGAGAACGAAGCAGATTCAAATTCAGGATAAAAAACTCCACGCTTCACAAAACCAAGATCTCCACCTTGTGCTGCACTTCCCGGATCTTCGGAATACAACTTAGCCATTGTGGAAAAATCCGAACCGGCTTTTATTGAATCAAGTATTGATTTTGCCTTTTCGAATGATTGCTTTTTTATTTCATCAGATGCCTTTGGGTTCCTGTATATGTGAAATATTTTTACTTTCTCCGGAATTACACCAAGACTGTCTTTGAACTTCACAAAAAATTCTTCCACTTCACGTCTCGATGCTTCAACTGTAGCAAAGTTTTGTTCACGAAGTCGCTGTATCATTAAATTTTTTCTTACATCATCTCTCATTTCACGTTTAATCTTTTCAACACTCATCCCGTAAATCTGTTCAACTTTTTCTTTTGATCCGTATTGCTGGATAAACATATCAACCTGGTACTCAATTCTTTGGTTTACTTCTTCATCAGAGACTATAATTGAATCAAAATTTGCCTGTGCAAAAACAAGTTTCTCCTCAACTAAAGCATTTAAAACATTTTCTTTAAATCCTGGTGTATTCGGATCAACATTTCTTTGTGTAGCGAGAAGATTAACCTGAAAGTCAAACTCGCTTTTGAGAATAATCTCATCATCCACAACTGCAATAATCTTGTCAATTATTTCCTGTGAATAAAGTGAAACAGAAAATAACATAAGCATAATTAAAATTTTAAATTTCATTTTTTATCCTGGTTTTTAACTTCAATTTCATTGTCAGAATACAGACGTTTAATGTACTCGTTTAAATATTTTCGCTTCTCAAAGGATACAAATCTTTCTTCGACTTTTTTCTTAATAAGATTGAAAGGGGGAATTGTTCCCACCGGATATTTTTCAATCACCTGCACAATCATATAAGTAGAAGAGCCGGTATTAATGGCTATGCTTATTTCCTGTGGATAAAGTTCTTCTAGAATATTTCTAACTGGAAGAGGATATACTTCATCCTCAATTAAAAGATAATTACTTTCTTTTTTAAGAAGATTGTTGTACCTGCCTGATTCAATTATATTCTGCCAATCCTTTTGTAAAACTAATATTCTGAAATCAATTGCATCCTCTTCTGATGTAAATTCTGCTTCATTAAGAAGATATGCATTGTGGGTGAGTTTAAAATCATCCTTATTCGAATCAAGAAATTTTTCCAAGTCGTCATCGGTGTATTCAAAATCATATTGCTGAGAAATTTTTTCCAAAAACATTGCTGCAGCAAGTGATTTCCCGGATTCATCAATAATTCTGATAAACTCTTCTTCATCAACAATGCCTTCGCTTACAGCTTGCTGGTATAACAGTTCCTGGTCAATCCAATTCCTTATTATTTCACTTCTGTAAAAATTATTTCTATACGAAGTGTCAGTCATTTTATCCAGTTCGTTCCTGTTAAGATAGGAATCGTTAACTCTTGCAACATAATCTATCTTATCAGGTTCTTTACCGCAGCCCATAAAAAAGACCGCGGTAACAAAAACCAAAAGCAGCTTACTTTTCTTCCGGGAATGCCTGTTCAAGTTCTGAATAATTAATTTCCGGTTCATATCTCATCTTTAATTTATCAAGATATTCATTTTCAAGTCTTTTACTTTCACTTTCCTGGAAAGAACCAGCAACTTCGGCTCTTGCTTCTTCAAAAGTTTTTAACCTTGCGGAATCTTTTTCAATCAGTTTAACAATAGCCCATCCGCCGGATACTTTAAATGGAACCGAATAATCTCCAGGATTTTTAAGTTTGCTGGCTTCATCATACAAATTAGAAGTTTTAATATCATCAGATTTTTTTATCTCATTCAGAGGATAAACGCCGCCTTTTTCCTTCATAGCAAGTCTCTCTGTAAAAGAGGAAGCAAGTTCTTCAAAGTTGGCACCTGTTTTCAACTGGTCATAATAAATATTTATCAGTGAATCCTTTGCAGAAAATATTTCAACGAAACTTACCCTGTCGTTCCACTTGTAATTATCTTTAGTCTTTAGATAATAATCATAAAGTTTTGTACTGTCCAGTTCAATTTTATTCCACACTTCTTCTTCCTGAAGTTTGAAGATAAAAATTCCATTCCTGTAGTCTTCCATAAGCTCGGCAAATTCTGCATCGGTTTTTTCAAGATTGAAAGCTTCTTCTTTTAAAAGATAATCTTCACTAACAGCCTTGATTGCTCCATTAAGAATATTTTCATTAATAAGCTTTTTATAAAACTCTTTTTTATCAGCTACTTTCTCAAAAAACTCACCTGTGGTTACGGTTTTGTTTGCATAAGTAAAAAGAGGCTTATCCTTAAACTCGGAAAGCTTGGGATGCTCAGCATCCAATTTAATTGAATCGCTGTTTGAGATAATAAAATTTACAGTTTCTTCATTAATTTTTAAATTGAATTTATTATGAAGGCTATCTACCAGCTCTCCACGTTTTAACTGATAGCTTTGCCTTTCAAACATTTTTTTAAGATTCTCTCTGTCTTCTTCAAATGATGGATAAGGTTTTTTATCGGTAACCTTAATAATGTGAAAACCGAAATTTGTTTTAACAACATCGGATACTTCACCAATTTCAAGATTAAAAGCAGCTTCATCAAATTCTTTAACCATCATTCTTCTTTCAACAAATCCCAAATCCCCGCCATTTGGTTTAGATCCCGGATCTTCTGAATTTTCAATTGCAAGAGTTGCAAAGTCTTCACCGTTACGTATTCTTGCAAGTAAAGAGTCAGCTTTTGCTTTTGCTGCAATGGTATCGGGTGTACCATTTTCGTTGTTAAAATCTATCAGTATGTGACTGGCTTTTATAGATGGAATTCTTTCTTTAATTTCCGTCACTTTAATTATATGAAAACCGTATCTGGTCTGGACTAATTCGGGATAAATCTTTCCTTTTTCGGTTGCATAGACTGCATCTTCAAATTCGATTGGTAATAAGCCACCTGTTATATAAAAAAGATCCCCACCTGACGGAGCTGAAAACTGATCTTGTGAATGTCTTTTAGCCATCTCTTCAAAGTTAGCTCCATTTTTTATACTGTCTAAAATAGCGGTAGCCAAAGTCCTTCCAGATTCTTCTTTCCCCGGTTCAGTTCTAATCATTATATGGCTTGCTCTGTATTCCCATTTTCTTCTGTCATACATATTTCTTAGGGAAGGCTCAATCAATTTTTTTTCAAGAAGATAAGTCACTCCAACTTTCTCTTTGTAATCAGTCAGTTCAGCAAGTAATGCCGGATCATCATCAAAATTTCTAACTAAAGCATCTCTTAATTTCATTTTGAAGTTAAGATATAAATCGAGAAAGTTTTTCATCTTGTTTAAGCTGTCGCTTTTAGCTTTTTCATAGTTTCCAACATTCTTCACATAAGCTTTTTCAAATTCATTCATCTTAATATCATAATCGCCGTACTTAGCAAGGACAATTTGAGAGTGTTCAGTTGTGCAGGAACTAAAAAGGAAAAGAAGTCCTGCTGAAAATAGTAGAATCGTCCGAAGAATCATTTATTTTGTCTCCTTATTTTTTAACATTTTTAGCTGACAAGTTTAGTTACGTCAACCCTGAAAATCAAGGTAAACAGTAGAAAAAAATTTGCAAACTTTTTTTTGAAATGGAAATTATTTAACACGTGTACCATTATTTACTTTATCCGGAACAGTGAGGACTTCAAGTTTCCCTTCACTATTTTCAACAGCGAGTATCATACCCTCAGAACTAAGTCCCATAAGTTTTGCAGGCTTCAGGTTAGCCACAATTACAACTCTTTTTCCGATTACATCCTCAGGAGAATAAGATTTTGCAATTCCTGCAATTACCTGCCGTTCTCCATTATCCAAAAGAACTTTCAGTTTTAAAAGCTTTTCACTTTTCTCAACTTTTTCTGCCGTAATAACTTCAGCAACTTTAAGTTGAACCTTCATAAAATCTTCATAAGTAATCAGATCATTCTCTCCAGGTTGTGTTGATTGTAGTTTTTCCATTTGTTTCTCAATTATTTCATCTTCTATTTTGAGGAAAAGAATTTCTGCATCGTTAAGCTGATGCCCTTCCTTTAAATTATTTTTGCTGCAATCATCCCAGTTAACCGGTTTTGAATTTAACATCTCAAATAATATCTGAGAAGAATAAGGGATTACAGGAGAAAATAATTCTGCCAGGGTATATATTGTCTGCAGACAAATGCTAAGTGTCGTCCCGCATTTTTCTTTATCTGATTTTATTGTTTTCCATGGCTCACTGTCGTTAAAATATTTATTCCCTGCACGTGCAAGATTCATAATTTCAAGCACTCCTTCCTTAATCTTATAAGTTTCAAACAAAGAAGAAATTTTAGAAGGATGCTTGTAAATTAATTCCAGCATTTCATTATCAATACTTTCAGTTTTTCCTCTTGCAGGAACTTTACCATCAAAATGCTTGTGAACAAAAGTAAATGTTCTGTTTATAAGATTTCCAAAAATATCTGCAAGCTCATTATTATTTCTTGCCTGGAATTCTTTCCAGTAAAAATCTGTATCCCTTGTTTCCGGCAGATTTGCAGCAAGTGTATAACGAAGCGGATCAACAGGAAAAATCGAAAGGAAATCATTAACATCAATTCCCCACTCTCTGCTTTTAGAAAATTTCTTTCCTTCAAAATTCAGAAACTCATTTGCAGGAACATTTTGAGGAAGACAGTATTGTTCTTTACCAGATTCATTCCATGCCATAAGTATTGCAGGAAAAATTATTGTGTGAAAAACAACATTATCTTTTCCAATAAATGCTATATATTTTGTATTTGTATCCTGCCAGTATTTTTTCCAAAGATCGGGCTCACCTTTTTTCTGGGAGTATTCTTTTGTTGATGAGATATATCCGAGTACAGCTTCGAACCAAACATAAATTACTTTTCCTGCTGCTGAATCAACCGGTACTTTTATTCCCCAATCAAGATCACGGGTGATAGCTCTATCCTTTAATCCTTCATTAAACCAGCTTCGGCAATATTGCAGTACATTTTCTTTCCAGCCATATTTATCATTCATTTCATCAACATACTTTTCCAAAGCCATCTGGTATTTGCCAAGCGGGAAAAAATAATGAGATGTTTCTTTTAATGACGGAGTTTCTCCTGTAATTTTACTTTTAGGATTTTTAAGTTCAGATGGATCATAAAGAGAACCGCAGTTTTCACATTCATCACTTCTTGCCTGTTCATTTCCACAACGTGGACAGGTTCCCTCAACATACCTGTCGGGTAAAAACATTTTTACTTTTTCATCGTAAAACTGGTTTGTCTTTTTTTCAATCAATATTCCTCTATTGAAAAATTCCAGGAAAAATTCCTTTGCCGTTTCGTGGTGAACCGGAAGACTTGTACGTGAATAATTATCAAAGCTCATCAAGAATTTTTCAAATGCTTTTTTATTTAATTCATGATAACGATCAATTATAACCTGGGGACTCACTTTTTCTTTATCAGCAGAAATTGTGATAGGAACTCCATGTTCATCAGAACCGCAAATAAAGATGATATCATCACCTTTTAATCTTTTATAACGGACATAAATATCTGCAGGAAGATAAGCCCCGCTCAGATGCCCAAGATGGATTGGCCCATTTGCATATGGTAATGCCGACGTAACAAGAATTTTTTCTTTAGACAAAATTAACCGAGAATATTCATAAATAGGTATTAAATATAACTATTTTTTGAAGAGTAATTAAAGGAAGAATATTATATAAAGTGACTAATAAAAAAGACTTGATAGTTTAACCAAATATACATTAGCCGGTTATCTGATTACAATTCTTATAGTCTTCAGTGGTTATTTTCAGGCATAATCTTTTCTGCTTTTTATACAAGTATTCACAGGAGGAGTTATGCAAACCAAATTTAACTTCGCAGCGGTTTTAATAATCCTATTAACTTTCATCATTCCTTTAAATACAATAGCTCAGAGAGAGAAACAAAATAAAGGAACTGACCGGATTCAGTTAAAGCCGATGGATAAAACTCCTCCAAAAGAAAGAGAAAAAATTGTGAATCCACCAGACAGAAAACCAAGTTTCATAGATGTAAAAAAAGAACGTCCTAAAGAGAGACCTAAAGATCCTCCATTCTTGCCGAGAAAAAATGAACGAAAACCTCCAGTTACAATTACTCCTGTGGAATATCCGGAACCGGAAGTAGATGTTTATGTAGAAGAAATAATTTATTGGGAAGTTCTTTTCCCTCCAGCTCCTCCAATAGTAGAACCTCATTTTATTAAACCAAATTACAAATTAGAAGGAATTCAAAAATATAAAGATGGAGATTACTATGCAGCTTTTAATGATCTTAATATAGCCATTGAAAAAGATACCAATGACTATGAACTCTATTCCTACAGAGGTTTAGTTGAATTAAAAATAAAATTCTTTGAAGAAGCCAAAGATGATTTTACAAAATATCTGGAGTACTTTTTCTACGAACCTGATGGGTATTTCCAGAGAGGATTGGCTGAATTTTATTTGAATGAAAAAGCAGAAGCAAGAGAGGATTTCCAGATTGCCGCAGATATGGGTCATAAACTGGCAATTTCAATTCTTAAGAGATTTTATTGATTGAAATGAATATGGTCACGAAATCATTCGCGACCATTTATAAGAAACTATAAAAAAACTCTAAACTTAATTTCCTATAACAATTTCACCTACTCAAAACCTCATTTCACCGAAAAATCTTTTCATTGGAAGTGTTTGTTTAATAAGTTAATCCAAAAAGAATAACCCTTACTTTTTAAGGAGAAATAAAATGTCTGAAAATACAGGTATGGATAAAAGAATAACATTTGGAATAATTTTAATTATAATAGGAGGAATCTTTCTCCTAAGCACTATGGATATAATTGATTTCCGTGCATCAAATGTTATTTTCTCTTTCCCTTTTATTCTTTTCATTGTTGGTATTCTGATAATGATTAACTCCGCAAAAAAAGCTTTTGGGGGAATATTAGCTGGTGTTGGTTTTTTCTGGCTTCTCCCAAGAATTTTTCCTGAAATTGATTACGGACCAAATCTTATTATTCCTATCCTGCTTATTGTTCTAGGTATTTATATGATTATCCGGCACTCTCAAAAAAAAACAGCACCCGAATTCATTGGATCAGGTGATTTATTAAAAAAAGATACAATTGACGATGTTGCAATTTTTGGCGGCGGGAATAAAGTAATTTATTCTGATAATTTCAAAGGTGGAAATATAACAGCAATATTCGGCGGTTCTGAGATAGATCTTTCTAATTGCAAGCTTGCCGAAGGAACAAACGTTTTAGATATTGTTGCAATTTTTGGCGGCAGCACTATTCTTGTCCCAAAGGATTGGAATGTTCAGCTAAATGTTACTCCTATGTTCGGGGGATTTTCTAATAAAGCAATTAAATTACCTAATATTGAGATAGACAAGACGAGAATATTGATTGTAAAGGGCATAGCCATATTTGGCGGAGGTGAAGTAAAAACTGTTTATAATTAAGCTATCATATGTCTTCTGTCCACCCAATATTAAAAACCAGTAAAAACCTTATCCTCTATCTTCTTATCTGGCTTTGTATCTTAGCCAGTTACCAAGGTATACTGATTTGGGGAATTGGGTTAGAATTAAAATATGCCTTAGCTGATAATCTTATAATAAATATTTTCTTACCGGGATTAGGATTAAGCTACTGGTACTCTGCAAAATATATTTCTTTCGAGAACAACTCAGTTATAAAAATCTTTTTAAGTCATATCTTTGGCGGAATTTTTATTTCGGTTTTATGGATTGCTGCAGGATATTTTGTTATTAATTCATTACTTACTATTGATGAGACTTATCTGGAGTTTTTTTTAAATGTGCTTCCATGGAGACTACTTATCAGCGTGCTTTATTATTTTCTTTTCACATCCTTTTATTACCTGATAATATATTATTCAAATTATCAGGAAAAAGTTATTCAGGAGGCTGAACTAAAAAATCTTGTTACTCATGCTGAACTCAGATCGCTTAAATTCCAAATTAATCCTCATTTTATTTTTAACAGCCTTAACTCAATGAGTGCATTAACAGTAATCAATCCTGAGAAAGCAAGAAGTATGATTTTAAAGCTTGCAGATTTTCTAAGATACACTCTTGCAAGTAATGAGAGACAAACTACAAGTCTTGCTGAAGAACTGAAGAACATCCGGCTTTATCTTGAAATAGAAAAAATAAGATTTGAGGATAAGTTTGAGTTTAATGAAGATATTGATGATGAATACCTTACTGTTAAGGTACCAAGTATGATTCTTCAACCATTATTTGAGAATGCAATTAAGCATGCGGTTTATGAAGCACTTGAAAAGGTTACTCTTAATCTTACAGCAAAAATTAAAAATGATTATCTTGAGATAAAAGTTGAGAATAATTTTGATGGTAATGTAGTTTATAAGCCGGGAACAGGAATTGGTTTGAGTAATATTAAAAGCAGGCTGGAATTGTTTTATAATCAGAAGGACCTCATCAATATTGTTAAGAAAGAAAATTTGTTTTCTGTAACAATTTATATCCCATTAAAATGATTAGTGAAAGGTAAAATACCAGCCACTAATTGCACTAATTTAAAAGGAAAAAAATGAAAGCAATTATAGTTGATGATGAGCATCTCGCAAGAGAGATAGTTAAAAAATATCTTGAGAAACATCCGCAAATCGAAATTGTAGCTGAATGCTCCAACGGTTTTGATGCTGTTAAAGAAATAACAACTCAAAAACCGGATTTGATTTTTCTCGATATACAGATGCCGAAGCTTAACGGCTTTGAGATGCTTGAACTTCTAGACGAACATCCTTCCGTTGTTTTTACAACAGCTTTTGATGATTATGCAATTAAGGCATTTGAAGTAAATGCAGTTGATTATCTTCTGAAACCTTTTTCAGAGCAAAGATTTAATGAAGCACTTGAAAAAGTTATTGAAAGAATTAATAAGAAAAGTTCGGATGAAGAAAAAATAACCAAACTACTATCTCACAAAGATGCACTAACTGAAACTCTTGAAAGAATAGTTGTAAAGGATGGATCGAAAATTACAATAATCCCCGTAGAAACGTTGCGATGGATAGAAGCTCAGGATGATTATGTTAAAATTCATTCCGAAGGCGGAAAGTTTATGAAAAAGAAAACGATGAAGTTTTTTGAAGACCGCCTTGACCCGAATATGTTTATAAGAATTCACAGGTCTTCAATCATTAATATAAACTCTATTAAACAGATGGAGTTATACGAAAAAGATTCATACAGAGTAATAATGAAAGATGAAACTAAACTTCCTGTGAGTAAAACAGGTTTGCAGAAATTAAAGGAAATTCTCTAATAAATAATTTCGTTTTTATATTTTACATTATTCCTTCCAATAAATATATTACACCATAAATCTTCTCAGGAAATATTATGAACCTCGACAAAGATCTTCAGTCAATACAAGAAGCACGTGACTTAGCTCGTAAAGCCAAAGAAGCACAGTTGGAATTTCAATTCTTCAGCCAGGGACAGGTGGATAAAATCATAAAAGCAATGGCTGATGCTGGTTATGCTGAATCTGAAAGGCTTGCAAAGATGGCTCACGAAGAAACAGGTTTTGGTAAATGGCAGGATAAAGTAATCAAAAACCAGTTTGGAACTAAGAATGTTTATGAATCAATTAAAGATCTTAAAACAGTTGGAATAGTAGACAGTGAACATAATGGTAAAGTATTAAAAATTGCCGTTCCAATGGGAGTTGTTTGTGCTTTAATCCCTTCAACAAATCCTACATCAACCGCAATGTATAAAGCGCTCATTTCTATAAAATGCAGGAATGGAATTGTTGCAAGCCCTCATCCCAAAGCAGCAAACTGCATAGCAGAAGCGTTAAGAGTTTTATCTGATGCTGCAGAAAAAGAAGGTGCACCAAAAGGATTGATACAATGCATGTTAACACCAACTATTGAAGGAACTGAAGCATTAATGCATGACAGGAATATTGATATTATTCTCGCAACAGGAAGTAATCCAATGGTAAAAGCCGCTTATAGTTCAGGTAAACCTGCTTATGGAGTTGGTTCAGGGAATGTTCCTGCTTTTATTGAAAGAACAGCAAACTATAAAAAAGCTGTTGCTGATATTGTTTATGGAACAACTTTCGATAATGGAACCTTATGTTCATCGGAACAAGCAATGATTGTTGATATTCCTTTAAAAGAAAAAGTTATTGAAGAAGCAAAAGCAATTGGCTGTTATTTTGTTAACAGTGAGGAAAAACAGAAACTGGCAAAAGCAATTCAGACAAATTTAAAAATTAACCCTGAAGTAGTTGGAAAGCCGGCGGCTTATATTGCACGATATGCTGGTTTCATTGTTCCGGAAAATACTCAAGTCTTAATAGCCGAATGTATTGAGGTTGGAAAGAATGAAGCTTTATCAATAGAAAAACTATCTCCTGTTCTTGCCTTCTACACTGTTGATGGCTGGCTTGAAGGATGCCACAAATGTATTGATCTTTTAAGGTTCGGGGGGATTGGCCATACAATGGTTATTCATTCAAATGATCAACCAATCATTATGAAATTTGCTCTTGAAAAACCTGCATTCAGAATTCTTGTAAATACAGTTGCTTCAATTGGTGCAATCGGCTATACAACTGCATTATCTCCATCTATGACACTTGGTCCCGGAACATGGGGAGGCTCAATAATTTCAGATAATGTTTCCGCTAAACATTTGATGAATATTAAAAGTCTTGCCTTTGAAACAAACCCTGTAAACAAAGGAGAAAGCATATCGTCATTTTCCACTTCTGAACTAACCCATACATCAGAAAAGCAAAGTAGCTTCATGAAAGAGATCGAAGAAAGATTAAAAGCACGTGCAGGCAACAGACCATTAAAAGATTCTTACCTGCCTTATAAAGAACAGCAGCAAAAAAAATCTGACTCGATGCGCGAAGCAAGTAAAAAGGAAATGTATGGGACAGGAATTTCTAAGGAAGATGTAGATAAGATAATTAATGAATTTAAGTTTTAAGAGAAGTTAAAGGAATTTCGAACCAATTATTTAATTCCTCTTTTTCTTTCCCATTCGCTTTTACATTGAAAAATTCATTCTTTGTTGAAGAATAAGTGTAATCCTTTTTATAAACGGAAATATTTTTTACTATATCTTTTATCGCATCAAGCATAAAATAAAGATCATTGTTTGTGGTTGTTGGATGAACTGACAATCTTACCCATCCGGGTTTTTCAGAAAAATCACCCCGATTAATTTTATCAGTAATGTATTTTGATCTATCCTGTACCACATGTAACAGATAATGCCCGTAAGTCCCAGCACAACTACACCCACCTCTAACTTGTATACCAAACCGATCGTTCAATAATTTTACAATAAGATTGTAATGAATATTATCAACATAAAAAGAAAATGAGCCAAGACGTTCTTCAATATTATCTGCAAGTAAATGCAATCCATTAATTCTTTTGAATTCTTCAAAACCAATTTTAACTAATTCATCTTCTCTCTTCTTCATATTCTCAATCCCCATCTGTTCCTTAAGCTGAATGCATAGAGCTGCTTTTATAGTTTGAAGGAATGCGGGAGTTCCGCCGTCTTCTCTTGCTTCAATATTATTTACAAACTTATGCAGTCCCCATGGATTTGTCCAATCAACTGTTCCACCTCCAGGGTTATCCGGCACTCTGTTATGATAGAGTTTTGAGTCAAAGATTAAAACTCCCGGTGTACCAGGACCACCAAGAAATTTATGAGGAGAAAAAAGAATTGCGTCAAGTTTTTCACGAGGATCATCAGGGTGCATATCTATTTTTGTATAAGGCGCAGAACATGCATAATCAATAAAACAAAACCCATTGTTTTCATGCATCAGTTTTGCCATCTTATAATAAGGAGCAGAGATTCCTGTAACATTAGAACAGGAAGTGAATGCACCTATCTTAAGCTTTTTGTTTTCATATTTTTTAAGCTTTTTCGCAAGATCCTCAATATCAACCAATCCATCTTTATCGGGAGAAATCAGAATTACATCTGCAATTGTTTCAAGCCAGGATGTATGATTTGAATGGTGTTCCATATGAGTTACAAAGACTACAGGTTTTAGTTCTTCAGGAAGTGTAATATAATCTTTAAGCTGTTCGGGAATTTTTAATCCAAGTATTCTCTGGAATTTGTTTATAAGAGCTGTCATACCGGAACCGGCAGTAATTATAACATCATCTGAACCTGCATTACAATGCTTTTTTATTATATCGTGGGCGTGATGATATGCATTAGTCATTGTTGTTCCGGTAATACTCGATTCTGAGTGAGTGTTCCCTACAAATGGACCAAACTTTTCCAGCATTGTTTTTTCAATTGGCTCATATAATCTTCCGCTTGCAATCCAATCTGCATAAACAATTCTTTTTTCTCCATAAGGGGAAATGAATGTTTGGTTATATCCTACCGTATTTTCCCTGAAAGGCTGGAAATATTTTTCTAATGCGTTCATATCTTATTTACCTTGCTATTAAAATAAATAATTAAATCCGTAAATAGAAGATAATTTTGAAAGACTATATGCTTGAAATAATTTCAAAACTACATCTTAGCTTTAATTTAATACTTAACCGTATTTTCTTATTTTGAATAAGCAAAATCAAATTTATTCTAAAATGAAATATCTTATTGGAATTGACGGTGGGGGAACTAAAACAAAGTGTATTGCGACTGATCTTAAAAGTAAACCGCTTTATGAAACTACTGGTGGACCTTCAAATTTTTTAGTCTATGACCTGAATAAAGTTTCAGAAACAATCTTCAATCTTTTAGAAGATTGCATAGAGAAGCTTAATTGCAAATTTGAAGATTTAGCAGCAATTGTTTTGGGAACCGCAGGTGCAGGAAGAAAAGAAGATGCATTAAGATTAGAAAAACACTTTGGCAATTATACAATGTCAAAAAACGCAAATATTAAAAATTTCAAAGTCGTGAGCGATGCGATAATTGCACTTGAGGGAGCTTTTTCCGGTAAACCGGGAAGCATTCTAATCTCAGGTACAGGCTCAATTATGTATGGTAAAGATTCAAAAGGAGAAATTCATAGAGTCGGTGGTTTCGGAAGGCTTATTGGCGATGAAGGAAGCGGTTATAGTATAGGAAGAAAAGGATTAGCAGCACTTTCTAAATACTATGATGGAAGAGGAAAATTAACTTTACTAACAAAGCTTATTCCATCAAGAATTAAAAGCGAAGATACTCTTATAAATGCAGTATATAAAGATAATATTGATATTGCTGCCGTATCACAGCATGTTATTTATGCTGCAAAGAAAGATGATGAAGTCTGCCAAAAAATTGTTGATGAAGAAACAGATGAACTTATTTCTCATATACAGTCTATGAGAGTAAAACTCAACTTTAAAATTCTTGAAGTTTGTTTTTCAGGCAGCATAATTGTAAACAATAATTTTTTCTCACATACTTTACATAAAAAAATTAAAAAAAGTTTTAATGATGTTATTGTTAAAGAGCCTGATTATCAACCGGTAATGGGTGCTTTATTTATTGCAAAGCAGATTGCCAATGCATAAGCAGATAATCTTGGAAGAACATCTAATTTTAACTCAAACATTTTTTTATATTTATCACAAATAATTATTAATCATTTTTCCAGACTTCCATGCCGTTAAAAAGATCAAAAAATAAAATGATAGCCGGGGTTTGTGGAGGAATTGCTGAATGGCTGGGATGGGATGCAACATATGTAAGAATCGGATATGTGCTTATTTCAATCTTCAGTGCAGCTTTCCCGGGAATATTGGTTTACATTATTCTCTGGATAATATTGCCTCCGCCAGATTAGTATTTCTTTCATGAAAAAGGAGTTTATATGTCTTCAATCAAACTTAAGAGAACTCTTATTTTAGTTATATCAGTACAGTTTTTTTCTTTTACTTTTTATTGCAATGAAAATACCACCAACAATTCAGGTAATCCTTCAGATATAAAACTTCCTCCGGGATTTAAGATTGAAATATTCGCAGATGATGTTCCCGGTGCAAGGTCTTTGGCTCTAAGCCCTAATGGAGTTTTATTCGCCGGGACAAGAGATAATGATGTTTATGCCATCGTTGATACTAATAAAGACAATAAAGCTGATGATGTAATTATTATTGCCAGCGGGCTTAACAGTCCTAATGGGGTCGCAGTCAGTAACGGAAGTCTGTATGTTGCTGAGATAAGTAAAATATGGCGTTATGATAATATCGAAAGTAATTTGAACAATCCTCCTGACCCTGTATTGGTAAGTGATGGATTCCCGGAGGATGGACATCATGGTTGGAAGTTCATTGCTTTTGGACCTGATGATAAACTGTACGTACCTGTCGGGGCACCCTGCAATATTTGTCTGAGAGATGATGATCAAAGATATGCTTCCATTATGAGAATGAATTCAGATGGAAGCGAGCTTGAAGTTTTTGCACATGGAATCAGGAACACAGTTGGATTTTCCTGGCATCCCCAGACTAATGAACTGTGGTTTACAGAGAATGGACGAGACTGGCTTGGCGATGATGTTCCACCAGATGAATTAAACCGTGCACATCAAAAAGATTTACATTTTGGCTACCCTTTTGTGCATGGGGGAGATATCCGCGATCCTGAATTTGGTGAAGGTGTTGATTTCAACCAATATGTAAAACCAGCACAAAAACTTGGTCCACACGTTGCTGCTTTAGGAATGAGATTTTATACAGGGACAATGTTCCCGGAAGAATATAAGAATCAGATATTTATAGCTGAACATGGATTCTGGAAAAGAAGCAAAAAAATAGGTTACAGGGTTATGATGGTTAAATT
>CAZECH010000002.1:0-29660 GCA_964510675.1 uncultured Ignavibacteriaceae bacterium | reverse complement strand
TTGAAAGAAAGGTGGATGATAAAAAATATCTGCGTAAGATGTTAGGGTTGAGTTTGGCAAAATTAAGATATCCTATTGCACAGGCATTGGATGACTTTGCAAATACAAAAGCTGATCTCAGACCGAAATCCAAACAAAAATATGATGGGGTAATCAATGAAATCAGAAATTTTATAAGCAGTAATCAGATTCACTATGTTGATCAATTCTCACCCGACTATGCATCAGTATTTTTTAATCTACTGATTGCTGAAAAGAAATCAGATAAATGAAATATTTTGAAAGCAAAACCAAGAACAATAAATTTCTATATCCAAGTACTTAAATCTTTCTTTCGGTATGAGATGTTAAAAGGTCATATAGAGAAAGATCCAACTATCCATTTAAAAAATGTAAAGATAGAAAAGCAGAGACCAGATTATTTTACTATTATTGAACTTAATTTATTTTTTGAACAGGATATGATTCCTCAATATAGGAATGCTTTTTTGGGATTGGTATCCACCGGTATGCGTTTCAGTGAATTATCTCATTTAACTTGGGAGGATATTGATTTTCAAAACAGGCTCATAATTGTTAGATCAAAAGATAATTTTTTAACAAAAACTTTTGAATCAGATAGAAAAATTCCAATGCTTAAGAATTTATATTTACTCCTCAAGCATATTCAAGAACAAAATTTCTCTGACACTTATGTTTTTTGCAATACAAAGGGTACGTTGTTAAGTGAAAGAAGTCTCCTTGAAGTTTGTAAGAGAATTTCTACTAAAGCTGGAATAGGAGGCAGATCTTACTTGCATAAATTCAGACATACTTTTGCAACTCATCTCATTCAACGCGGAGTAAGTATTGAAACTATACAAATGTTTTTAGGGCATAGTTCAATAGTTCAAACTCAGCAGTATGCCCATAATAAACCTGATCATTTACATCAGCAGGTTAATGTTCTTAATGATATAGTTCAATTTAAAAAAGGTCTCATAAAACTCTCATCAACAGGAGAAAAAAGAGATAAACAGAGACTATTAGGGAGAAGTAAAAGTTTGAATTAAGCTTAAAATCGCTTTTGAATACAGGTAAAATGAATATGCGGAGATCCCCCACATCTCCGCATAATCTTCAACCCCGCGTACGAATTAAAAACCTTCACAAAGGTAATTATTAATTACTATAAGCGAATCAGTATAACTACGATAAATTTTTTACATCATATCCTTTAAATTTTAACTGTTTTGAAGGATTGATTATAACTCGCTGTTAGACTATACGTAGTTATACGTATTTATAGCTATTAAAAAATCAGTAGTTATACTGATTCTATTTACATCTGTATTGATTACATTATACAAAAAAATTGGAGTTTATTATGCAGATGGAATTAGTTAAAAAGGAATTACATAATGTTGTAGATTTGGAAAAAGTTCCTGTTGAAGAATACCAGGATAAGTATTACTTTTTAAAGAGAATAAAACGTATTTTCCCGGAACTTTCCAATGAAAAGATTGCTAATGCAATAAATTATGCAAACAATGAAGTAAAAGTATCGGGAAGGAAAAAGAAATATATAAATGCCTTAAGTTTAAAAATATTTTTTGCTTGAGGCAAAAATGAAAACTGTTTTATGGCCGATGATCCCAAGGAATATTTAAAACTTATCTTCGATCTTGGGAACCCCGTTTACTATTCTATTTTTCTTACTGCTACCCTATTTGTTTTAACTTTTCTTTTTTATAAATATATCATTACCCCGATTCGGAAAAAACATCTGATTGAAAAAAAGGAACTTGAGCTTAAAAATATAAAACTAATGGCGTTATTTGCAGAACTGGATCCAAATCCATTAATCAGGATTGATTCCGATGGTATTATTATTCACACTAATGATGCAGCGAAAGGATTAACTAAAGATTCATCAATTGACGGAAAGAAAATCGGGGATGTTCTTCTTTCAATTGATTTTAATATTAAAAATTATATTGAAAAAGATGAATCAACTGTCATTTACAGGGTAATAAATGATAAGTTTTATTCAATTGTTTTCAAAGGAATATCATACCTTAATATCGCACAAATTTATTTTGATGATCTTACCGATAGAAAGAGGTTTGAGGAAGAATTACAGTTATCTCGTAAAAAACTCAGCGAACTCTCGGAACATCTTCGGGATACTTTAGAAGACGAAAGGCAACGAATTGCCAGAGAATTGCACGACAGCATAGGACAGAATCTGTATCTTATCAGATTAAAACTTCAAGGTGATGGTGAATCAGTTGAAAGAAGCTTATCAAATGATGATCTTAAAACACTATTAAACTCTGTGGAAATTTCAATTAATGAATTAAAAGAAATTATTTTTAATTTAAAGCCGAAAATCCTTGATGAAATGGGATTGGGAATTTCATTGAAAATGCTTGCTCAAAAAATATCCAAAGAAACAGGAATCTCCGGGACAGTTGATATTTATGGAGCAGATGAAAGATTTGATAAAAAACTTGAACTTACGTCATACAGGCTTGCGCAGGAAGCTCTTAGCAATATTGTAAAACATTCTAAAGCAAAAGTGTTCAATATACAGCTTGTAAATAAAAGTGACTCCCTTAAATTAATAATTTCTGATGACGGAATAGGTTTCGATTTGAATAGTAATCCGAAACATAAACAATATTCGGGGTTTGGTTTGCTTAATATGCAGGAGAGAATTAACACCTATAATGGCAAACTGAAAATAGATTCTTCTATTGAAAATGGAACAGTGATAATAGCTGAGATTCCAAAGGAAACATAATATGCCTGATTTAAGAATAAGATTGCTAATTGCTGATGACCATAATTTGTTTCGCAGCGGAATAATTAACCTGCTGGAAAATGAAAAGGATATTTTCGTTATAGGTGAAGCAGCAACAGGTGAAGAAATGGTCAGCAAATATTTTGAACTCAAACCAAATATTATTTTAGCAGATATTTCAATGCCGGAGTTAAATGGAATAGAAGCTTTGCAAAAAATCAGGCTGAGAGATAATTCAGTAAAAGTTCTTTTCCTATCAATGTTTGAAGGGGAAGAGTATATTTATTATTGTATTAAAGCAGGAAGTATGGGATTGATCAGTAAAAAAGTTATGAAGGGAGAACTGCTTTATGCAATTAAATCAGTCCATGAGGGAAAACGTTACTTCGGTATAGATTTAACCGAAGAAAAAATATTGGAAATTATAAATAGGTTTGATAAAGGAAACATTGAAGTAGACTTTAAGGATGATGTTCTTTCACCAAGAGAAATTCAAATTCTGAAATTCATAAGTGATGGTTTAACAAGCAATGAGATGGCTGAAAAGTTGTTTATAAGCAAACGCACAATTGATACACACCGGACCCATATGATGCAAAAACTGAATTTGAAATCTTTACCGGAATTAATCAAATATGCTATAAATCGTAACTTAACTGAAAAGTCCGGTTGAAATTACTCTTTATTATTAATCAATTAAGAAAGGAGCTCCGTGATGCCTGATATTATTGGTAAAATTTATTCTGCCTCTGAGGCAAATAAGAATTATGGTTCTATTTTATCATCTGTTGAATTAAGTTCATCTCAAATATTATCTCTTTGCGGGCAAACAAGTAAATATATTATGTTCAACATAAAGGATGGAAAGCTTTCCATTCTTGGAGACAATAGGACACCACTTTATCCCATAGGTTTTGCAGTTGATGCCTCTGAGGTTTACGTTGTTTATAGTAAAAGTATAGTTGAAGAATTATTAAAATCAGGAAAGGCTGATACTATTATTATTGAACAGAGAAAGGATGTTATATCTCTTACAAACGGGCAACAAACATTGGAAATGGGTGGTTGGTGTCCTCCAATTTGTGGCTAAGTTTTATTATTACTTGCAACAAACATTAGAATTAAGTAATTGGTGTCCTACATTTTGCAGTAATCGTTTTTCTTCACGTTAATCATTAAATTGTACTTACATTTAATAAACCTGAAGGCAAAAATTAATTTTTATAGAAATCCTACATGTCCATTCCTTATATAATAAATTATTTACTTTTAATAACTTGGTTACTCATTCCTTTTAAACAGGCAAAAACAAGCTTTTTCCTTTATTTTTTATTATATGCAATTTCATCTGCATTTGTGCTGATCGATCAGACTTTACAAATAGTTCATCTTGCATATTTCTATCTTGGCGTTGGATTTTTTTTAATAATTTCTCTTTACAACTTTAAAAAAATTCCTCATTATATATTCTTTCTAACTGGTGTTTTAATTATCTCAATAATATTACCTTTCATACTTTCAATAGAAATCATTACAGTATGCCTGGTCATTCAGCATATTGCTATCTTTTTTATAATCCTCAAAAGAACCGTTTTATACATCAATGAGTATGAGAAATTAAACCTCTTTCAGTTTATTCTTCTACTTTATGAAATTACACTTATAACAAGGTTTATAGTTGTTATAGGAAATATAAAAACCGGTATATTATTCTTTTATTTAACTGCAGCATTTGGAATTTTTATTGGCATTTTCTTTCTTTTCTATAATGAATTAAATAGCCCTAAAATTCCTTTGGCAGATAAAAGCATTCTGCAATAATATACTGGTATTCTGTAACTTTCCTGTGAAATACAACAACATTCTTTTCCATTTACCTCCTTACATTTCTTATAAGAAAAGTATAATAAACGGAGATACCCATGCAAAACAAATTAAGAGTAATGATTGTTGAGGATGAAGGAATAATTGCTTTCGATTTGAGGCAGACACTTGAGAAAATGGGATATGCAGTTACAGCATTAGTTTCTTCCGGTGTAGATGCAATAGAGAAAGCTGAGAATGACCCACCGGATATTATTCTTATGGATATTAAATTAAAAAGCGAATTGGATGGAATAGATGCTGCGCGGATAATTTCTTATAAACACCATATACCCATTATTTATTTAACCTCGTATAACAATAAAGAGATACGCCAAAGAGCTACAACAGCAGGTGCTTCAGGTTTTCTTTTAAAACCTTTCGATGAACTGAAACTAAAAATGACAATCGAAAATGTCAGCTCAGAATTAAGCCAGGGAATTAGTGTTAATTAGGATTTTACTGTAGTGTTTTATTTTTTTCTAAATTAATCTATTTTCCGGCGGAAAATTATAATTAATCCAAGTATCAATAATTAAACTATCTATGGAAAATTCTTACTTAATGTCACTTAAGTATCCTATTGGTAAATTTACTTTTAATGAAGATGTAACTTCAGAGAAAAGAAATATTTTTATACAAGAGATTACAGATGCACCTGCAAAACTCAGAGAAGCAGTAATCATGCTCAATGAGCAACAGCTCGATACACCTTATAGACCTGATGGATGGACTGTCAGGCAGGTTATTCATCATTTACCTGATAGCCATATGAATGCTTACGTGAGAATGAAACTAGCACTTACAGAAGATGTGCCGACAATAAAACCTTACGAAGAACATAAATGGGCTGAACTAAAAGATACATTCATAACTCATATTTCAGTTTCTTTGAATCTTCTTGAAGCTCTACATAAAAGATGGATTAACCTGATAAAATCTCTCCCGGTAACAGATTTCAAAAGAAATTTCAAACATCCTGAGCATGGGCTTGTATCCCTTGAGTGGATGCTTGCCCAGTATGCATGGCATGGTAAACATCATGTTGCACACATAACTTCTCTTAAAGAAAGGATGGGATGGAAGTAGTTTAGAGTTCAAGTTCAACATCAAGAATAAGTTCACGAATAGGTCGGAAGGATTACTCAATATTTAGAAATAAGAGTTTATTTGAAGCTTGGTTTTTGAAACTAATAATTTAAAGAATTGCACCTCCACCAAGACAAACATCTTCATCATAAAAAACTGCAAACTGCCCTGCAGCTATTCCTTTATCAGAACCATCTAATTTTACACAACCTTTATCAGATTCTATTTCAAGCGTGCAATTAAAATATTTTGCACCATGCCTGATCTTAACCTGGAGATTTATTTTATCAGGTCTGATTCCTGAAACCCAATTGAATTTTCCAACTTCAAATTCTTTTTTTTCTTTCTCATCAAGATTCTCACGGGAGATATAAATCAAATTCTTTTTAATATCTTTTTTAACAACATACCATGGTCCGCCGGACAATCCGAGCCCGGAGCGCTGTCCGATTGTAAAGTAGTAATATCCATTGTGCTCTCCCATTACTTCCCTTGAATCAACATTAATTATCTCACCTTTCATTTCACCAAGATGATGCTTTATAAAATCATTAAACCTTATCTGCCCAAGGAAACAAATACCCTGGCTGTCTTTTCTTTTTTTATTTGGTAGATCAAATTTCTGTGCAAGTTTTCTTACTTCTTCTTTTTTATAGTTACCAATGGGGAATAAAGCCCGCGATATTTGTGCTTGAGTCAGGTAGGCAAGAAAATAAGTTTGATCCTTAACAGGATCCGGAGATTTCATTAATTGAAATTTATCATTCGATTCTATCCTGGCATAATGGCCGCTGGCAATCTTCTCAAAAGAATTATCAATCCTGTCATAAAATTTTCCAAACTTAATCAGGCTGTTGCAAAATATATCCGGGTTTGGAGTTCGTCCTTCCTTAATTTCTGCAATTGTATAAGTTACAACAGAATCCCAGTATTCGGTTTGAAGTGAGATTACTTCAATAGGAGTATTTGCCTGTTCACAAACCCCGCGTGCAAATTTTAGATCTTCTTCCCATGGACATTCCCCAAGAAAAGAATATTCATCCTGAAGCCAGATTTTTAAATAAAATGCTGTCAGATCATGTCCCTGTTCTTTAAGTAATCTTAAAGCAACAGAACTATCCACTCCTCCGGAAAGTAATAAGGCAATCTTCATTTAATATTATATAATAATCAAATATTTACTGCCGCAAAATAACAAATTTACTCTTGGAGTTTGGACTTCTAATCAATCGTTCAAAAGGTGAATTATAAAACTTTTGTGGAACGGTTATAATATAAAGGGACAGCATTTGGGCTGTCCCTTTAAATTTCCAAGAATAAGAAATCTTTATTTATTCTTTTTCCTTAGTCCAACACTTTCAACAACATTATTATATACTTCACTATTAACGCGGCTAAGAATTATTGTCTGCAGGTTTTTTGCATCTTTAATTTTATTAAAAAATCCTATACAGATTTTACTTTTACCATCATGAATTTTCATTAATCCTTTTAACTTGCCGCTAAAAATACCCCCGGAGAGGTTTTCAATATCTTTATAATAAATTACTATATCTTTACTGCTGAAAAAAAAATTCTCACAGGTCAATTTTTCATCATCTGCAATTATCTTATTAGGAACAACCTGGTACAAATAAAGATATCTTCTGTTCAGAAAATAAATTAGGATAAGTAATCCTACGATAGGTACGATATAAGCCAAATCCTTATCCACATATAGTACAGAAAGTGCAAGGTAAACAGATAAAAGAAATGTAACAGGAATATTCCCGTAGCGATAAAGTAGTTTAAAGAAAAGCGGATATTCAAATGTTTGTGCATTCATCTTTTCCAATCCTATTCAACTTATCAAAATATGTTTGTTCAAAAACAATATTATTGAATAACAGCACCAAATCCTTTTATCTGGTATAATGTCATAGGCCCTTTTACAGAGGATTCATCAAACTCTTCCCCGGCATCTTCAGCCATGTGCTCAAGATAATTTTTTGCCTGTTCTTCATCTAATTCAATTTTATAAACTTCTCCTTCAACAACTGCGGTTTTACCAATTGCTTCTTCAGGAAAAACAATTTCGCCGTCTTTTACCTTCACTCTTATTTTTTTCCCATTTTCATCTGTAACTTCCATCCAGCAGCCTGCCATTTTGCAAACAGCAAGTACTTCACCTTCAACCAATACTTTTTTCCCTATATAGTCGGTCGGATTAGATAGTATTCCCGAAATCTTCGTCTTTTCATTTAATGTTAACTCTTTGCCTAATTTTACCTGAGCAAAAGATTTAAAATTGATTAAAATAAATCCTAATAAAATTGTAATTAAACATTTGATTTTCATTTGTCCTCTGAAAAAATATATCATAAAAACCGTTTATAAATTTAGCTCATTTTAGTTTCACATAATAATATTTATCTGAATTTTATCATAACAGGATCATTGATTTCAATTTTAACTCCGGGTATATCTTTTACAACTTCTCTTAATTCCTTAAGATTATTAGGATTAATTTTGCTTAATTCTTTAAGCTTTTGAGTATTATTCAGTAATTCGCTAAAATTAAGACTGAAAAGAGTAACTTCAGAACCTTCATTATGAACAGCGTTTGTTTCAGTAATTTCTCCATTCACTTCAACAATAAGTGAAATACTCAAATCTTTCATAAAGAGTTTCATCTGAGATAAATCATTATCAGAAATGCTGTCTTCTTTTACCTCAGATTCCTCATCCTCTTCTTCATCTTTTTGAACTTCCGGCATATTGATTTTCACTTCGGCAATATTTCCTTTTGTAAAATTGAATGTGACATATTTTTTTTCTTTTAATTCACCTCCTGAAGCATCATCCGGTATCCGGCTGTCTGGACTTTGGTCAATTCTTAATTTATTAAGATCGGAAAAACTATAAACAACTTTATACCCTTCTTTGTTTTCCGTTTTAATTTCAGAACCGGAAAAAAATTCTACTCCCTCACCCATTTCTGGTGCTCTGCCTTTCAAATCTTCTTCCTTATATAATTTAAACTCTTCCGGTTTTGCAGAATCACCTGCAAAGCCTGTCATAAATTCATTAAGCATCTGAACCATCTCTATACTCATGAGAACTGTTTCTTCAACCGTTCCTGAACCATCGGGATTAATATTAATTTTTGTGCTCAGCTCAATGCAGCCGGAAATTAATATGGAGAACAAAATTAAAACCGGAACCTTAAAATTTTTCATATTCCTACCTGAATAATTTTTTAATAAAATTTTTAAAGGAGATTACTTGCTAATTCAGCAAGCTCAGATCTTTCACCTTTAATTAGATTGACATGAGAATAAAGTTTTTGTCCTTTAAAATGTTCTATAAGAAATGAAAGCCCGTTTGATTGGGAATCCAGATATGGATGGTCAATCTGATAAATATCGCCTGTAAAAACAATTTTGGTTTCTGCTCCAACTCTGGTAATAATCGTTTTGATTTCATGAGGAGTGAGATTTTGAGCTTCATCAACAATAAAGAAAATCCTTTGAAGACTTCTTCCTCGGATATAAGATAAAGGTTCAATAACAAGTTTTTCATCCTTAATCATATTATTAATTAATTGGTGCTGCTTGTCGGTTTCAGAAAACTGATCCTGGATTACACGTAAATTATCCCACAATGGCTGCATATAAGGTTCTATTTTACTTTGAACATCGCCAGGTAAAAAACCTATATCTTTATTGCTCAAAGGAACAATTGGACGCGCAATAAATATTTGCCTGTATTGTTTCCTAACATGCAAAGCGCTTGCAAGAGCAAGGAGAGTCTTTCCTGTTCCTGCTTTTCCCGTTAAAGAAATAAGAGGAATATCATTTTTAATTAACGCATCAACTGCAAATGTTTGTTCTGCGTTTCTTGGCTTAATACCATAAATTGTATCCTTGTCAACTTTCCTGATTATCTCCATTTCTTTATCAAGATATGCAAGAACCGATCTGCTTGAATTTCTCAGGATATAATATTTGTTTGGTAATGGCTGGCTTCCAAGTTTTTTTAATATGGGCTTTGCAGAAATTTCATAAGGAGATTGAAAAAGTTTAAGCAAAAGTTCATCATCAAAATTTTCAATTATTTCTTTACCACTGTAAAGTTCCTCAACATTTCCAATCCTGTCAGTTGTATAATCCTCTGCAAGAATGCCTAATGCTTTGGCTTTCATTCTTAAATTAACATCTTTGCTGACAAGAATTATTTTAGTTTTACTTTTGTTCCTTTTACTCCATTCAAGTGCAACTGAAAGAATCCTGTTATCCGCAGAATCCTCTCTGAAAATTTCTTTTATTGCAGGGGATAAACCTTTTGTTAAAGCTACTCTTACCTTCCCTTTTCCTTTTCCTAAGGAAACACCTCCATTAAAAATTGCCGTACCTGTTATTGAATCAAGAGTCCTGGCAAATTCTCTTGCATTCAGATTAATAACCTGGCTTCCTCTTTTAAAATGATCAAGCTCTTCAATAACCGTTAAAGGAATTACCACGTCATTTTCCTGGAACTGGTGAATTGAAGATGCATCGTGTAAGATAACGTTTGTATCGAGAATAAAAGACTTAGGCTGCTTATTTTGTTTCATAAATTAATTATTCCATTAATTGAAGAAAAAAATAGTTGGTAATTTCCGCGAGTAGTAATTGAGAGGATTTGAACTGTAAAATATTTTCAAAATTATTAATTATGTAAATTGCTTAAAGCAAAATTTTTACAATGGATATATAAATTTTTCTTACATCAATTTAAAGTCACATTTCAAGTTTGAAATTAATTAACAATTTTGTAATTCCTAAATTGAATCTATATATTCATTCATTTATATTTACAAACCAAAACGGAAAGAGATTGATTAAAAGAAAGAAACCAAAAACAAAAACAGATTTTATAAGAAATTTTATGAAGTAGCCACTCATTGAGTGGCTATTTTTTTATCGTAATAATTTTATTGGAGCAAATAAAGTAAATGAATGAAAGAAAGAAAGCTGCAAGATTAATCCTTGAAGACGGAACAATTTTTAAAGGATATAGTTTTGCTCATGAAGGGAATACAAACGGTGAAGTTGTATTCAATACAGGTATGGTTGGATATCCTGAAACATTAACTGATCCATCTTACAGGGGACAAATTCTTGTTTGCACTTATCCTCTTATCGGTAACTATGGAATTCCTGATTACGAAAGAGTTAACGGGATGTATAAAAATTTTGAATCTGAAAAAGTTCATATCAGAGCTCTGATTGTTTCAGATTATTCGGATGAATATTCTCACTGGAGCGCGGTACAATCTTTGGGTGATTGGTTAAAGGAAAATAAAATTCCCGGGATTAGCGGAATTGACACAAGAATGCTTACAAGAAAACTACGTGATAAAGGAACAATGCTCGGTAAGGTAATTATTAATGATAATGAAGAAATTAATTTTGATGACCCGAATGCAACTGATCTTGTTGGTGAAGTTTGTGTTAAAGAACCCGTTATTTACAATGGAGGTAATAAAAAAGTTGTACTGGTTGATTGCGGGACTAAGAACAATATCATCCAGGCTTTTTTAGGAAGAAAAATATCCGTTAAAAGAGTTCCTTACGATTATGATTTTGTAAATGAAGATTGTAATGGAATCCTACTTTCCAATGGTCCTGGTGATCCGAAGCTGAATAAAAAAACAATTGAGCATACACGGAAAGCAATGGAGAAAAACATTCCGATTCTAGGTATTTGTCTTGGTTCTCAATTGCTTGCATTAGCTTCAGGAGCAGATACATACAAACTGAAATACGGGCATCGTGGACATAATCAACCCTGCAATGAGATGGGTTCAAAAAGATGTTACATAACTTCGCAAAATCATGGTTATGCAGTTGATGCAAACACTTTATCTGAAGATTGGCGTCAATGGTTTATAAATGATAACGATGGAACAAATGAAGGTTTGTTTCACATTTCAAAACCATTTTTTGCTGCTCAGTTCCATCCGGAGGCATCACCCGGTCCGGATGATACTGAGTTTATTTTTGACATTTTTGTGAGAGCTTTAAAATAATTAGTAACAATGAGAAAACATGTTCAAAACAATTAAACCAAAAAAAGTTTTAATACTAGGTTCAGGAGCTTTGCAGATTGGACAGGCAGGAGAATTTGATTACTCCGGCAGCCAAGCAATAAAAGCTCTTAAAGAAGATGGAATTACTTCAGTACTTATAAATCCCAACATAGCCACAATTCAAACTTCTGAGGATTTTGCAGATAAAGTTTATTTCATCCCGATTAAAGCAAGTTTTGTTGAAAAGGTGATTGAGAAAGAAGAACCTGATAGTATTCTTCTTCAATTCGGAGGACAAACAGCTCTTAATGTTGGCGTTGAGTTATATGAAAAAGGAATACTTGAAAAATATAATATCCGCGTTCTCGGAACTTCAATTGATGCAATACAGGATACAGAAGACAGGCTAAGATTTGCAAATAAATGTTCAGAAATAAACCTTAAGGTAGCTTTAAGTAAAACAGCCGCAAATGTTGATGAAGCAGTTGCAGCGGCTAAGGAGATTGGTTTTCCTGTAATGGTAAGAATTGCTTACGCACTTGGAGGTTTAGGTTCAGGTATTGTAAATAATGAAGAAGAACTAATTGAAAAAACTAAAAGAGCATTCTCTTTCACAAAGCAGATTTTAATTGAAGAATCTTTGTACGGCTGGAAAGAGGTTGAATATGAAATTGTAAGAGATAATTACAATAATTGCATTACAATTTGCTCGATGGAAAATATAGACCCGATGGGAATTCATACAGGCGACAGTGTTGTAATTGCTCCTGTTCAAACACTTTCAGCAAAAGAAAATTTCAAACTTCGTTCAATCGGGATAAAGCTCATCCGTCATCTTGGAGTTATTGGTGAATGTAATATTCAATATGCTCTCGACCCTAACTCAGATGATTATAGGATTATAGAAGTAAATGCGAGATTAAGCAGAAGCTCGGCTCTTGCATCTAAAGCTACCGGTTATCCACTTGCATTCATTGCGACAAAACTTGCATTAGGCTATGCTTTGAATGAGGTTCAGAATATCATAACAAAAGAGACATCTGCTAATTTTGAACCTGCCCTTGATTATGTGGCTCTCAAATTTCCAAGATGGGATCTCCAGAAATTTCAACAGGTAAGCACACAGCTTGGCACTGAGATGAAATCTGTAGGCGAAGTGATGTCTCTTGGAAGAAGCTTTGAGGAAGTTCTGCAGAAATCTATACGAATGCTTGATGTTGGAATGAAAGGTTTTGTCTGTAATGATCTTGAATTTAAAAACCTGGATAAAGAATTATCTGAGCCGACTGATAAAAGAATCTTTGCAATTGCTAAAGCGCTTCAGTTCGGTTACTCGGTTGATAAAATATTTGAGCTTACTAAGATTACAAAGTGGTTCATCTTTAAGATGAAAAATATTATTCTTACTGAAAATAAACTTAAGGGATTAAAACCTGGGGACGTTTCAGAAGATTTAATGAGGGAATCAAAACAAAATGGTTTTTCAGATTTACAGATTGCCGTTCTGACAGGTTCTGACGAAGCATCAGTCAGGCAGATAAGAAAAGAATTAAATGTCTTACCCGTTGTAAAACAGATTGATACTCTTGCTGCAGAATTCCCTGCCCAGACAAATTATCTTTATATTACTTATCATGGAGAAGAAAATGATATTGAAGTTGGTGAAACCAACCAGATTGTTGTACTTGGAGGCGGGCCTTACCGTATTGGTTCTTCAGTAGAATTTGACTGGTGCTGTGTAAATGCTGTAATGGCAATTGATAAAGCTGATTACAAATCTATTATGATTAATTGCAATCCTGAAACCGTTAGTACTGATTACGACATTTGCGACAAGCTTTATTTTGAGCAGCTTACATTAGAAAGAGTTCTTGATATTTATGAGATTGAAAATCCTGAAGGAATAATTGTCTCAATGGGAGGGCAAACGCCAAACAATCTCGCATTAAAGCTTCATAAGTATGGAGTTAAAATCCTCGGTACATCTCCAATACAGATTGACAATGCAGAAAGCCGTCATAAATTTTCCAAGATACTTGACAAAATCGGGGTTGATCAACCAGAATGGAAAGAGTTAACAAGTCTTGAAGAAGCAAAAGCATTTGCAGAAAACGTGAAATACCCTGTGCTGATAAGGCCAAGCTATGTATTAAGCGGTGCAGCAATGAGCATCGTTCTTACAGAAAATGAATTGGAAGAATATCTTCGCAAAGCTACTGAACTTAATCCGGAACATCCTGTAGTTATAAGCAAATTCATTACTGAAGCTAAAGAGATAGAAGTTGATGCTGTTGCTACTAACGGTGAGTTATTTTGTTATGCAATTGCAGAACACGTTGAGAACGCAGGTGTTCATTCAGGAGATGCAACAATTGTATTGCCTCCACAAAGAACTTACCTGGAAACAATGAGGCGTGTAAAAATTATTACTAAAGAAATTGCAAAGGAATTGGAAATAACAGGACCATTCAACATTCAGTTTATTGCTAAAGATAATGAAGTAAAAGTTATCGAGTGTAATCTCAGGGCTTCCAGGAGTTTCCCATTTGTTTCTAAAACTTTAAAAATTAATTTTATAGAGATTGCAACACGTTTGATGCTTGGCGAAAAGGTACCTCGTATTCACAAATCTTCCTTTGATGTTGATTATGTTGGAGTAAAAGCTTCCCAGTTTTCATTTACAAGATTGAAAGGCTCCGATCCTGTAACCGGAGTTGAAATGTCTTCTACAGGTGAGGTTGCATGCCTTGGAGATGATTTCAATGAAGCTTTTCTGAAAAGCCTTATATCAACCGGATACAGAATACCCAAGAAAGCAATTATGCTTTCAACAGGAGTTTTAAAAAGCAAAGCGGAACTGATTGAAGAATTATTATTCCTTAAAAAGCTTGGTTTAAAATTTTATGGAACAGAAAAGACAGCAAATTTCTATAAGCAAAATGGAATTGATGTTGATGTTCTTTACCGGTCTTTTGAAAATAAAGAGCCCTCAATACTTACTTATATGGCTGAAGGGAAAATTGATATGGTGATAAACATTCCTAAAACATCAGAGAAGGTTGAGCTTGATAATGATTATTTAATAAGGCGCAAAGCCATTGACCTGAACATTTCTCTTTTTACAAATGTGCAGTTTGCAAAAAGATTCTTTAAAGCATTAAAGCAATACACTGAAGAGAGCCTTAATGTTAAAAGCTGGGATGAGTATAGTTAGAATTCAAGAGCAGGTGCAAGTTCTTGAACCTGAAGGTTTTTTAGAAGATTTAAGGTACTATTTGTTTTCCATCAGTATCAATTGCACAGAGAGCATTTACGGGACAGACAGAGCAAGCTTCTATTAATATTTCTTTTTCTACATCATTTGTTGGAGTTGTAAATGTACAAATCCTTTCTTCATCTAATTCAAAAACATCAGGGGCAACTTTTATACAATTTGCTGTTGCAATGCACATAGTGCGGTCAATTTTTACTGTTAATCCTGAAATATTTTTTTCACTTATATCACTCATATTTAAATTTAATTAACCGGCAATTGAATGACAACTCTGTAATGAATCTTGGCTGACTTTTATTTGTTAACTATATTTAAAATGTACGAAAAAAAATTGCTAACTATCTTTGGAAATATTTATTGAGCAGTAAAAAAAATAAGAAAAAGAGCTCTGCCCAAAAGAAAAATAAAAGTGAGCAGAGCAAAAAAAGTGTTGAATTAATCTATTATAAACAACCTGTTCAATTATTTAAATATTTTTTATTATTACCAATTACTATAACACTGGCCGCCGGTATTTATTTTGTTTACTCATCTTTTAATGTTAATGGCTATTTCGGTTTCCCTTTGGATGATCCATGGATTCATCTTACATTCGCTAAAAATCTTGTAAATTATGGAAGTTTTTCATATTTCAAGGATGAAATTGTTACTTCAGGTTCTACCTCTCCTGTTTATACGTTGCTTCTCTCTTTTTTTTACATCGTTATTAAAAACGAATTTATTATCAGTTATATAATAGGAATCCTGTTTGGCTTATCAGCTATTTATATGATAACCAGGCTTTCAGGAATTCATTTTAAAGATGCAGCTCTTCTTGCTATTATTACAGCAACGCTGGTTGCGCTTCAGCCAAAGCTGAACCTAATAAATGTATCAGGGATGGAAACATCTATGTTTATATTTTTTATTGCTGTAGGTTTATATGCTTATCAAACCAAAAAAATGTTTCTGCTCGGAATTTCCCTCGGTTTAACAATCTGGTGCAGACCCGATGGTTTTATTTTATGGATAGCAATTGCATTGGATTATCTTTTTCAGAAATATTATCTCCGAAAAAGAACTCTAACTTCTTCTGAGTTATCGAATGAAGGTATTAAGCATAAAGAAATTATTAAAGCATTATCCATCGCTTTAATTTTTGCCGGTTCATACTTTCTTTTTAATTACCTGATTTCAGGTTCTATATTACCAAATACATACAAAGCAAAGCTTGAGTACTACCAGAATAATGACAGATCTCTGTTTCTTCAAAATGAAGTTTTAAAATATTTCTCACAGGATGAATTTTTATTAATCTGGATTCCATTTTTAATCGGGGTATTTGTTATTGTAAAATCATTATTCAAAAAAGAAGAAAATACATTTCTTGTTTATCTGTTATTCATCATTGGATTAATTGCTGTTTACTACATCAAGCTTCCTTTTGCTCACCGTTTTGGAAGATACTTAATGCCTGTAATTCCTTTCTATATTCTTTTATCGGTATTAGGCATAAAAACTATTTTTGATTTTATCTCCAGAAAATTTGTTAAAAGAAGTAATTTCCTTCCAAATATGGTTTTTCTTATTTATTTAATAATCCTGGCAATAGTTTTTATAAATCAGAATTCAAAGTCCCTGAAAGAGTTTACATTTTTTTCAAAGTATCATAATGACAGGCATGTTGCAGCAGGAAAATGGCTGAAGGCAAATACTAATGAATCGGATATAATTGCAACTCATGATGTAGGGGCAATTGCTTTTTACAGTGAGAGAATAATTATTGATATGGCGGGGCTGATAACTCCCGAATTAATCAATCAAATTAATGATAGAGGATATTCACAATATTTAAATCAATATCTCGCCAAAAGTAAAGTAAAATATATTGCAACATTAAAAAACTGGTTTGAAGTTGTAAACGATAAACCGGTTTTCGTTCCGGTAAATCAACCTGAGTTTATGGAAATTTATAAATACAATGAATCCCGTACTCATATCCAGCCAAAAGAAGTATCACAGTTAAACCAGGCTGCTATTCAGATGCTTCAAAACGGTGCTGCTTCAAATTCTCTTATTTATTTAAATCAATCAATTGGGCTGGATAATAATTCATCCCAGACATATTTTATTTTTGGTGCCGTTTATGAAGTTATGAAAGATTATTCTAAAGCAGAACAAAATCTTAAAAGAGCTATTGAGTTAAACCCTGATTATGCCGAAGCATATTACGGACTTGCTAAAATTAATTTTGACCAAAATAAAATTGATGATGCTGAAAATTATTTAAATAAAAGTCTTAATATTAATCCTTCTTATCAACCTGCAATACAGCTTAAAGAAAGATTAGCATCATTAATAAAAAATTAAAAATTAAATTAATCCATTCTCCTTTAAAATAAACAATCCAAGAGTAATTGTAACAGCCGATGCCAAGGTAGTTAAAAGAAGAATATTCGCTGCAAGCCTGCTATTAGCTCCCATTGCTTCTGCCATTACAAAACTGGCAATTGCTGTTGGACATGCAAATAAGATAAATAATATTCCCAGATCCATTCCACGGAAACCCAGCAGATAAGCAATAAATGTTGCTGTCGCAGGAAAGATAACCAGCTTTAAAATAGTTGGAATTATTGTCAGAGCATTGCCTCTTATAATATCACTAAAGCTTAAAAATCCTCCAATGCCAATTAATGCAAGTGGTAATGTTAATGCTGAAAGATAATCTCCTGTCACAACTAAAACGCTCGGGATAGCAATATTGAAGTAGGAAAAAAATATTCCGGTAAGTACAGCAATTATTAATGGATTCTTAGCAATCTCTGAAAATAATTTGTAGTAGTTTATTTGTTTTTCTTCCCTTAAAGGAATTGTAAGAGCAATCACTGAAAGAACATTATATAATGGAATAGTAAATGCAAGCGCAAGCGAGGCTTTGCCAAGACTTTCAATTCCATAAAAATTTACTACAAGCGCCAAACCCACAATGGCAAAATTCCCCCGGAAACTTCCCTGTATGAATGAAGCTTTATCTTTATTATTATTAGAAAAAAAATCTGCGGCTAACCAGGAAATGCCAAATGAAATTATTGTCCCAACATAAATAAAAGATATTTGGGTTACGTTTAATACTTGTCCGAGATCAATAGATGATATTTCAAAAAATATTAATGCAGGGAGAGAAATATTAAAAACCAGTTTAGAAGAAACGGTTACAAAGTTTTCATTTATCATTCCCATTTTTTTAAGAATGTAACCAAGAGCAACAATAAGAAAAACAGGAGCAACAAGGGATACGGCAAAAATTAAGTTCTGCAAATTGATTAGCCTCTCCAATTCATCAGATTACCATTCCAAAGACAGTTGTGTTCCTAAACCAGGACCAAGTAATACAGCATTGAGGAATAATTTTGCAGTTCCATAAAAATATGAACGGAAAGTTGGCTCTCCGGCAAAAAGAATTAGCTGACCTTTGCCAATTGGTTCACGAGTGATGTAAGAAGTTTTCTCCCATCTTTCACGGGCTTCAGGCCAGAGAATCCCGGAAAGTCTTAAACTATCCGAGGCAGTAAACCTTGCGGGTGTCTGCACCGGGTTTCTTGAAAGAAATGCTTCAGAAGTATAAACGATTGCAGGGACTTTTCTCTCCATACCAAATCCTATCCAATGATTAGTGTCAACATCTACTTGTAAAATTGCACCGCGTGGAGAAAAGAGTTTGTGCTTTTCGTCTTTCAGTTCCAATTCTTTTAATTCGGCTTCTTTAATTTTTTTATAAAGATTTGTATCAGGATGGATTTTATCATTCCAGAAAGCAATGCTGTCAACCTTGTATTTTCCAACACTTGTTTCGGAACTATAGGAATACTCATATAAAGATAATTCCTTTAGTGCCTGGCTTTTCAATTTCACTTTGCTGAAATCTGAAGAAGTATCAGCCAGAAAAACAGAACTCTCCCCGATTGAAATTAAAGTTCCACCATCTGAAACCCAATCTTTTAATTTTTTTAAATCTTCTTTCCCAAAAATTTTTTTTGCAGAGGACGATGGAATTATAAGAACATTATACTTCCTTAAGTCAAACCCACTAACATTTTCTGCATCCAGTATTGAAAATTTTAAATTAAGCTCATTATCAAGCAAGTACCATATTGAGCCGAAACTACCTGTACTTACATTATTGCCGGTTAACAAAGCTATCCTTGGTTGGGCAAGTAATGGAAAATCATTTCCTCCAAGATCCGGGCCCTCTTCACTCAATGCAGTACTAACTCCAAGTATATCAACTCCGGTTATTTCGGAAATTTTTTGAACATCTTCAGATAATGAAGAAGAATTTTCATTTACTCTTAACAAAAGACTTCCGCTGGAAAATTTTCTTCCTTCAATTTTAAATGGTTCTTTGCCGGAACGGATTTTATATCCCATTTCTAAGAATTTTATTAATGCTTTAACCGAATTATCATCATTGTAATTAATTAGAAATCCATAAGTGGGATTTGGATTAATGACTTCTCCATTCATTTCAGGAATTTCTTTAACTCTTTCTAATGTTGCTTCAGGAATTTCATTTGAAACATATGCGTCAACATCATAAGCAATCAGCAATGACCAGGAGCTTACTTCATAAAGTCTTGTTCCTTCTCCCTTTTCCAGCGATTCCCTCTCATCATTTAAAAATTTTGTTGAAGTATGCGGATCAAATTCCATCAAAGCATTAATTAAAGGAGAGAGAGGTTGCGATGTTTTAATAATGTAAGTTCCTTCAGGAAAATTTTTGTCAGCAGATTTTTTATCCCAGAAACTTTTCACATTTCCCAATTTAAATTCATTTTCTGCAACTTCTATTTCTATTCCCTGTAATAGAAGTTTTTTAATAAGTTTTTTAGTACGCGAAGGATTTTTTGAAGGATCAATTAAATATGTTTTTACTTCCTTGTCTGAAAAAACAGCATCTGCTTTTCCTTCATAATAGTTTTTTAACAATTCTTTACGATTGTTTGCAGTAGTAGTTAAATTAGCCAACGAACTTATAAACTGCCGGTGAACGGCATCTCTAAAAGTAAGAAAAGTCCCATCCTGTCTTTTAATCAAACTTCCGTCAGTTGAAGCTTGCTCGTATAAAATGCTCACTGCCCCCATATAACTTGGCCAGGAACTTCCATAACCGGGATACCATTCTTCAAGCCATTCCCTTGTATAATAACTCCATCCATAATTATCAAATGCTTTAGCCTGATCCGACGCAAATATTCTCCACCATTCCTGGATTGATTTGCTAAGATTGGGGTTTATTGGTTCTCTCGGCGGATTAAACAAATGTGTATCAAGTGGACCCATCTCATGAGCATCTACAACTAATTGAGGATACCAGTGTACAATTGCTTTTACTCTTTCCCTGCTTTCAGGGTGTGCAAGAATAAACCAATCACGATTCAGATCAAACAGATAGTGGTTTGTTCTTCCGTAAGGCCATAATCCCTGATGTTGAATACTCTGAATATCATGACTTGAGGAAGTACCTTTCCATTGTTCCATCATCGAAAGGTATCTTTCTCTTCCATCAGGATTTTCCATTGGATAGATAATCACAATTAATTTGTTTAATATTTTTTCAGTAAGTGTATCAGTTCCGGCTGCAAGCTGATATGCTATCTGAATTGAAGCATCCGTTCCTGAGAGCTCATCACCATGAATGCTGTACATCATAAAAGCTACAGCGGGAGTAACCTCGCTAATTTTTTCTGCTTCGGATGAATTTGTTTTTCTCGGATTAGATAAGTCTGAAATGTTTTCCCTGATCCTATCAAGATTATTAATATTATCTTCAGAGCTGATAACGATATAAAACAGCTTCCTGTTTTCATAAGTTTCTCCGGATTCAACAAAATTTACTTTCGCAGATTTTTCAGCAAGAAATTTAAAGTAATTGTAAACCTCATTATATCTTGCAGGTTTTTCTCCAACAGTAAATCCTAAAATAGAATCGGGTGCAGGAATTGAATTATCATATTCCCCATCAGGGAAGAAAGAGAGATTATCTTGCTGGGCAAATACCTGAAACTGAATAATAGCTACCAATAAAAACAAATATTTTTTCATAAAATTTCCGGATTAATTATGAAAATGATCATACACTAATTTTCAGAATTATATTAAGTTATAACTTTTTATCTTGAGATTAGAAATTTAATTTTTTCCATCATAACATTAAAAATAATTTTTATTGTTACAATATCTTTCTTTTAAAATTTGTCTTTACTAATTTCTCTAAACCAAATTCCAAAGGAGGTTATATGATTCTTATAAGAGAAGTATTTACAACAAAACCGGGTAAGGCCGGAGAACTTGTAAAGAAATTCAAACAAGTAATTCCTTTTATGGAAAAGGAAGGACTGAAGAATACAAAGATCATGACTGATCTTGTTGCAAAATACTGGACAGTAGTTATTGAATCAGAAACGGAAGATTTTGCCAGGTTCGAAAAAGAAGTTCGGGGTTTTACTTCCAAAACGGAAGTGAAAGAAATCATGAAGGATTACATGTCTCTTGTTGACAGCGGGTACCGCGAAATATTTAAAATTGAATAGCCCGAAGTTTTATAATTCAAAGACTGTCCATTCTGAAAAATATTTTTTCTCTTTGAAGAATGGATTGTCTTTCATTTTGTCTTTTAATTCTTTGCTCTTTAAGAGGATATATTTTATATCTCGGTTTGAAAGCTTATCAAGATTAATTTTAAAATCTTTACTTAATATTTCATTTCCTTTAATCTTGGGATTGAAGTCGGAGTTTCTTACAAACATTTCAGGTTTGTTTGATGCAACAATTATATTTATATAAGACCAGTCAGGTACTTCAATTAATATTTTCTTTTCACTATCAACTTCAATTAAATTAGCTTCAACATATCTTCCGATTTTAAGCTCTTCTTTTGTAAAAGCATCAATACCCATAAGTCTGTAAACGTGAAATGAATAGTAAATCAAAATTAAAACTATTAATAGGGGAATTTTTATTTTCTGTAAATGCTTTAGATATTTGAATTCAAACAACTGAAGATTCTTTATAAAAAAAACAGTAAAAGGAATTAAAAGAATATTCCAAAGTTCAGTTACACGCCAGATATTATGAGTGGGCACGCCTCTTCCAGTAAAAGACATTATAGTTAATGGGATAAAAGCGATAAGAAGCAGAATTAAAAATTTTCTTATTGCACTATCTCTGAAGAAAAGATAAAATGAAGCTACTACACCCGGAAAACAAAGATAAATAATGTTATGATGAACAAATCTTGTTAAATAATTATTCTTCAAAATGGTAAACAAAGTTATTCCTTCAGCATTCTCATAACCTCTGCTCGCATCCTGAAAGAATTGAAATGGATTGCCTGAAATATTAGCCTGGAATAATAACCAGTAAAGCGGAAATGCAAAGCTGATAAAACCGATAATAAAAAAATTTGCTATGCTTACATTTTTTACTTTTAATTTTTTAACGATTATTAAAACAGATATAAGTGCTATAGAAAAGAACCATCCTTCATATCTTATTGATGTAGAAATAGAAATTACTAGTACCGATAAAAATAGATTATGGTCCCATTCTGATTTTAACCAAATTATGAAAAGGGCAATCCCTGAAAAAATAAAAAATAAAAACATCGATTCTGAAAGAGGTACTGCACTTAGAATCACCCTTGTTGGAAAAAACAAAGCAACAACCGAAGATAAAAGTGTTATATACCTGTCTTTGAATAATTGATGAGTTAACCAAATGAAAGAAATGAATGCAGAAACTCCGAATAAAGAACCGATGATTCTTGGGGTCCAGAAAAGATCGGGAAAAATTTTTATTCCAAATCCCATAACAATTGTATGGAAAGGAAGCCAGGTTGGAGTTTCAGAATAACCTTCATTTATCCATTCATAGGCAAGTAACGTTCTGCCGCTTTCATCTGCTGAGATGGAAAAAAATCCTGCGAAATAAAGAATTGCATTTAAACCTGCTGAAACAATAATTAAAAAGAGAAGTGCTGTTATAAATTTTTTTTTATTGTCGAGGATTCTGGAAATCAAATTAATCTTTCTGAAAAATATTTAAAAGTTTTTTAATACTAATTCAATTCTCTGGTTTCTTTCTCTTCCATGGACATTTTGATTTGTTGTAACCGGAGAAAACGGGCCCACACCTTGCGCAATCAATCTTTCAGAACCAATTAAATACCTGTTCATCAAAGCTTTAATTACCGCATCAGCCCTGCTCTTAGAGAGTGCAATCTGGAAATCAAGATTTCCCATCATACCCGTATGCCCGACAACATAAAGAATCACTCCCATATTATTTTTCAGATATTTCGCAATTTCTTCCAATGCCGGTTCCGATCCTTCTTTAATCTCAGCTTTATCTGTATCAAAGTAGATTCCGTATATTGTGCAGTGACCAAAATTGTTAATCTCATTTGCAATTGTTTCTGCACTAACCAATTCCTGTTTATCCAGCGCTATATCCGGCCCTATCACATCAACCTGGATATAGACTTCACCTTTATCAAATTCATTTATAACCATAGCAAGAAAAACCTGCTGATTCTTTTTTGTAGCTTTGCCGGCAATAAAATACCTGTTGTCAGTACCGGTTTTAGTTCCTGCAATGTTTGATTTTGCTTTGTTATCGAGTCCAACATATTCAGCAAGAATCCAGTTTCTTCCTGCAACATCCATCGGTTTATCTGATTTTGTAAAGGCAGTGAGTTCAAATCCAGCATTCTCCAAAGCAGTTTTATAATAGTTTACTGCTTTCTGTACACCATTTTCATCTTTTATTAAATATTGAATTCTTGTTATACTGCCTTCAATGTTTCTTGAATCAGAAAGAGAGTAACTATCTTCTCCGGAAGGTTTGACCAAAGGACCAAGAGTATATTTATAAGTTCCGTTTTCAATTTTATTGTAATAAACAATTACAGAGCCGGGAAACCGCAGAACAAGCGGGTGATCCTTGCTTCCTTCAATATCATTTTGAGCAAAGGTAAGTAAAGGGGATAAAAAAATTGTCAGGATAATTTTAATAATATTGTTCATTCTTTCTCCTGGTTTACTTCTCATTTACAAAAATAATGATATATTTTCCAACAAAAATTTTTTCAAAAAGACAGAACTAGCTTAAATATTAATTTTATTTTCACGAAAATACAAACTAATTAAGATATTATGGCTTTATTCTTTATAATTTTCTTTACGGTTTATTCAGCAGCTAACTATTACATCTTTATCCGGGGATGGCAGGCTATAAATCATGTTTCTTTTCTTAAACCATTTTATATAATTATTTTTTTAATTGCCGCACTTTCATATTTAGTATCAAGAATATTTGGTTCAGGCATTCCGGATTTACTTTATGATGCATTGCTCTGGATAGGCTCTTTATGGTTTGCTTTTATGCTTTACTTCTTTTTGTTTATTATTTTAATTGATTTAAGCAGACTCTTAAATCACTTCTTTAATATTTACCCTTCAATTATCATAAATAATTATATATCAGCTAAATTTATTACTTTCTTAATTGTAGTCTCTTTGAGTATTATAATTATTATAGCAGGATACTTAAATACTCATAGTATAAAAATAAATTATGCTGAAATTGAAATCCCCCAAAAATCATCAAAGTTAAATGAGCTTAATCTTGTTCTCGTTGCTGATTTTCATCTTACACCAATTAATGATGGGAAACTTTTAAATAAAATTGTGGAAATGATTAATACTCTGAACGCAGATATTGTTCTAATGCCGGGAGATATTCTCGATGATAATGTTAAAATGTTGAAACGAAGGGAAATTGCTAAAGGTCTAAAAGAAATAAAATCCAAATATGGTGTTTTCATTTCAAATGGAAACCACGAATTTATAATTGGTGCTGATGAAGCCAATAAATATTTAGATGAGTTAAATCTTCAGGTTCTCAGGGATTCTGCTTTTCTTGTTGATAACAGCTTTTATATTCTGGGAAGAGAAGACAGAAGCAAAATTAATTTTACCGGTAAAGAAAGAAAATCTTTAAAGGAAATTCTCGTTAATGCTGATAGAAATTATCCGGTAATAATAATTGATCATACACCAACCGGACTTGATGAAGTTGTTAAAGAGGATATTGAACTCCAGTTATCTGGACATACACATCATGGTCAAATGTTTCCGCTTAATCTTATAACAAATATGATTTATGAAGTAAGCTGGGGATACTTAAAAAAAGAACAAACACAGTTTTATGTAACCTGCGGAGTCGGAACCTGGGGGCCACCGGTAAGACTCGGAAGTGATTCTGAAATTGTAAGTATGAAAGTTAGGTTTATCGAATAGGATTGACATTTAGAACGGAAACAGAATTCTTTTCAGTCAAACTAAACAGTAAAAAAATGTGAGGTTCACCTTTAAGGTGAGCCTCACTTATTATAACGAAATCTAGAAATTAAACGTTACGCCAAACCTAAACTGATCGTAAGAAAGAGGTGCTGCACTTTTAAACGGCCAGTTCATCTTTTCCTGTCTTAATTCATAAATTCCATAAGAAAGAGCGCTCTTAAGAACAAACCCGACAATTGGAGCCGCATAAGGAGATGAATCCATAATTTTTTCTACAAATGCATCAAGTGCCCAGTGTCCCGCACCTTCAACTAAAGCGCTACCTGCCCACTTCCAGAAAAGATGCCTTTCAAATATCACCGATCTTTCATAACCAACTTCGAGATTGACAAGCGGGATTAACTGAATTCTTAAACCTGCCTCAGAACCTGTTCCAAACCTGAATGCATCATCGAACAAAGCAAGCTTTGCTGCATCTTCCTGGTTCGTAGGAAAATTTTTTACATCCAATCTTGACCAAGCAAAAGAATATGAATTATAGGGAATGATTGCAGATGCACCAAGATCATACCCATAACCATTCGCCCAACCAAAACCAAATCTCCACAAATTCGATTCGATTTCATTTGAAGTCGGTGTTCCGGAAATATCGGTTGTTACATTACTTAAAAAAAGATAATTGTACTTGTAACGTAAAATACCTTCCTCTTCCCGGGTCGGCTTTTCAGTTGTATATCCAAGTTTTACTTCGGGAATATTATGATTAGCAAATGAACCTGAAAAGTTATTAATGTTGATTGAAGAGAATCCATAAGTAAGCGAGATAGATGGAGATTTGTAATTTTTAAACATATCAAACTCAAAGTTGAAATCATCCCAATCATCTTTATCCCCCCAATCGTTATCTATTGTTTCTGCTGAATCACTTTTTTCTACTTTTCCCTCTTCCTGCGAAAATTGAAAACTGCTGAATAGAAATACAAAAGCAGTTATTAACATTAGTAATTTTGTATTGAACATATTTTTACCCTTTAAATTTATTTGACTTACTCACTAATCCAACATTATGCCAGCTTAAATATTTTAATATCAACAAGAAATTTTATGCTCCAAAATTTTGCTGCATACAAATCTATACAAAGCTAAAACGGTTTATATACAAATTATGATAAACGGATTATTAGGTAAATGTTATGACGAATACTTACACAAAAAGGTTACTGAAGGAAGTGTTTTATCACTTCATCAAGATAGAAATGAAATCTTTGAGGAAGGTTTTTATACTTGGGAAGCAATTTTGATTTAACAATATCAAAATCTTTTTCAGAAAGAGATTTTATATCATTCTCAATATTTTGTAAGAAATTTTCAACTTTATTCATAACTCTTTCATTCACTTCAACATCTTCGGTTTCAGAAATCAACCTGACAATATTTTCCAAATGGAAATTATTTTCAACCAAAACTTTAAGAGAATATCCCCTGAAGTTTTCAGAAATAAGCGTCCGGTTAACATTTCCTAATTCACGAGCAGTTTCTGAGACGGATGAATGAGAAAATTTCTTATTTCTTAATGATTCAAGGACAAGATCTTCAAAATCTATCAGGCTGTCTTTAACTAATTCTTTTGGAAGGTCAATTAGTTGTATAAGATTTCTGCCGGAAGACCTGGCAAAAATTGTTGCTCTTTTAATTACTGCTTCAAGTTCTCTTACATTTCCTTTCCATTGATAATCTGTTAATGCTTTTAGAAAGAATTTGGAAATATTAAAATCCGCTGATTCCTTTTTAACAAAGTGAGTAATCAGAACCTCTATATCATCTTTCCTTTTTCTTAAAGGAGGAAGTTCAATCTTAATTACATTAAGCCGGTAATAAAGGTCTTCGCGGAATTTTTTTTCATTAACTGCCTGCTCAAGATTTTTATTAGTAGCTGCAACAATCCTGACACTTACTTTCTGAGTTTTAAATGAACCAACTTTTTCGAATTCACCTGATTGCAAAACTCTTAACAGCTTAACCTGGAAATTTTCTGAAGTCTCAGCAATCTCATCAAGAAAGATTGTACCGTTATCTGCTGCTTCAAATCTTCCTATTTTATCCGTAATGGCTCCCGTAAAAGATCCTTTAACATGTCCAAACAGTTCACTCTCCAGCAATGAATCCGATAAAGCACCGCAATTGATTGCCACAAAATTATTTTCACTTCTCTTACTTAAAGCATGAACAGCTTTGGCAACAAGTTCTTTACCTGTTCCGCTTTCACCAAGAATTAAAACATTTGCATCTTCCGGTGCTGTTCTTTTAATAAGATCAACAACTTCCGATATCGCTTTAGATTTATAAATAATTCCCTGGAAATCTTTTGCATAAGTTTCAGATTTAATTTCGGCAGCAGTCTGGTCTTCTTCTTTATCTTTCAGCCTGCTTATATCATCTTGCAGTATCCTTATCTTCTCAACCAATTTTGCAGAACCGTATTCTGTAGAAACATCAAATTCTTTCTGAAGTTTTTCTAATTCATTTACTTTATTTTTTAATACAGTTTTTAATGCCTGTGTTTCTGCAAGAGCATCTAAAAGAATCTCTTGTCGTTCAGTCATATATAGAATCAATTCGGTTAAAGCGAGAAAGAAAAATGGAATTATAAAATGAGAGTAAGCAAGCTTTATATAAAAAACTTTAATAAAGATAAAGGAGAAAAAAGCAAACAGAATTAATACGGATAAGTAAATTGCAATAAGTCTTTGGGCAGATTTACCTTTTGTAAAGAAAGCTAATAAGATTAACAATAGTAAAAAAATAAAAGATGAAATTGTGTAATAATCGTTTCTTAGCCAGCGTGAATTCAAGATATTATCAACAGCAAATGCATGTAAAGCTACTCCGGGAACCTGCTCATCATAGACAGAATTTACTGAAGCGGCTAATTGTAAATCGCTAATACCGATAATTACAGTTTTATCTTTCAGAAAATTTAATGAATCTTTATTATTCTGAAGCAAATCAAAATACTTCAGTAAAGAATAGTCTTTGAATTTTTTCCAGGATGAAATAAAATTTATTTCTATCTGTTTTTCATCTAACGGAGTTTCTGAAAGTACAATTGAAAAAGCTTTTTCGGTTTCTTGCTGAGTCTTTAATTCAAATGGAATGATTATCCCGTTCTCATCAAGAAAGTTCAGATGGCCGGTTTTAAATTTGTCATTCAGTAGTTTAGGACTTGGATAGCTGAGAGAATCGGTAAAATAAATACCATCATTTAAAACAATATTTCCTGCATTTGAACTGAGTACAACTTTACCTGATTGCTCAATTACTTTTGTCAGCAGGTTATCATAAACTGCCTGAGTTGAAAAACGGGCACTCAAAAAAACTTCCAATCCAATAGATTTAACCTGGAATTCCTCAAGACTTTTTATGAGAAGAGCATAATAACTTCTCTTAATTGGCCAGGGACCGATAGTTGAAATATCATTTTCATTAATGTGAATAATTACAATGTTGCTGTCTGGTTTTATTTCTCCGCCAAGTTTTGTAATAAAAATTCCAGCGCTTTTATTAAATACATTTGAAATTCCGGGGAGAATAATTAAAAGTAAGAAGGACAAAAAAAGAACTAATACTTTAGTATAGAATGATTTAGGAATTTTCCCGCTCAATTTCATCACTAATAATCTGCAGTAATTTTGTTTCTGCTAAAAATAAAGAAATTATGTTAAATTAAATTGGAATCTTTAACAGAATAATTTCACTGAGAAACACGAGAAGGCACAGAGTTGTACTAAGAAATATTTTTATGAGTAAAGAAACTAATAAAAAATTATTGTCTGATATTTCAAAACTTGACAAAGACTTCCTGCTTTATGAAAAAATAATGACTCTGCACAGGTTAGCAATTGAGAAAGATGAAGACACTTATATTGATCCTGCTACAGGATTTAAAGTGTTTACGGCTGTGTATCTTTTAGAAAAAAGTAACTGCTGCGGAAGCGGATGCAGGCATTGCCCGTATGAAAAATGATGTGCTACGGATTTATCGTTTAAAGCGATAATATCCGTTTAAAAAAATTAAAGAATAAACTTACCCAGATCCCTATTCATAAAAATCGAATATAGCTTTTCTATAACCATATTTGCATCGATAACTACTTTATCATCAGGAATTTTATCAGGAACATCGAAGAGTATTTCATCTAGTAAAGTTGTAAGAATTGTGTGAAGCCTTCTTGCGCCAATATTTTCTACCTGTTCATT
>CAZECH010000001.1:0-37250 GCA_964510675.1 uncultured Ignavibacteriaceae bacterium | reverse complement strand
AATGATTTTATCACAATCAATGTTGTGGCAGTTAATGTAATATGAAGTCGGCTTCCCGCAGAATTCACATTGAGCAATGTATTTTAATTCTTCTTTTGTATTAGGTTCAACAACCTTGCGGTCATCAAAAACAAACATGCTTCCAAGCCAGTAAGTATCCGGATATTTATTGATAAAATTAATAATTCCGCCATCAAGCTGGTAAACATCTTTAAATCCCTCCTCAATCATATAGGCAGATGCTTTTTCACATCTTATTCCGCCAGTACAATAGGTAACCACTGTTTTGTCTTTATATTTTCTGAGTGATTCAACAACTTTTGGCCACTCTCTGAAGTGAGTTATATCTGGGACAAGAGCATTTTTGAATCTCCCGATTTTGCTTTCATACCAGTTGCGTGCATCAACAATTACAAAATCTTTTCCCTCGTTGTAAAACTTCAGCAGTTCTTCAGGTGAAAGTCTTTTACCACCTTTGGACAGGTTTACATTCTTCAGACCTGAATTAACAATTTCATCTTTTACTCTAACATGCATTTTGGGAAAAGCAATCTGCTCTGTACCTGACTCTTTAAACCATACATCTTCAAAAATCCTGTAACTTTTTAATTTTGATTTATAGAGATTAGTTTTTTCTTCGATACCGAATATTGATCCGCTTATTCCTTCTTTTGCAATATAAACTTTCCCTCTCAGTTCATTAGAAATACACCAATCAAGATGCTCTTTTGCAAAAGATTCAGGATCTTCAACATCAACATATTTATAAAATGAAATTACTTTATACATTTTCTTTTGGATTAATTTCTGCCGGACGAAAAATAATGATTTTAATAAAACCGGGAAAGTTAATTTAATTTCGTTGATCCTTTTTTAACGAGAAGAACTCCGGCAATAATTATTACAGCAGATATCAGAATTACAAAATCGAGTCTTTCATCAAGAATTAGCCAGCCAAGGAATAAAGCGATGATCGGATTTATATAAGAATAAGTTGACACTAAAGACAACGGTAAATGTGCAATAGCATATATATATGAACCATACCCGAAAATAGAACCTACAAGCGTAAGATAAGCAAACGCTAATAAACCATTTTGAGTAAGATTAATTTCTGAAGCTTCACCGAGAATTAATCCTAAAACAGTTTGTGCAATACCTGCAATCAGCATCTGGAATGCTGCACTCATGAGAGGATGCAAATCCAGTTTTTTATATTTTGAATATACGGAACCCAAAGCCCAGGCAACAACAGCACCAAGAATGCATAAAATTCCAAGCAGGTAAGAACTATCGAGCAGCTCCTGCCAATGATTCCCGAGAATTAAAGAAACACCTATCAAACCTAAAACAAGCCCGGACATAACAAAAGAATTTATTTTCACACCTTGGGGTAAAAGAGCTTCAATAAATATGAACCAGAACGGAGTTGTTGTAATTAGTAAAGCTGCAAGCCCGCTGTTTACCCATTGTTCGCCAACGACTACAAGCCCGTTCCCAACACCAAGTAAAGACAAACCTATAACACTAATTGGAATTAAATCTTTTTTTGCAGGAAGTTTTTGCCCTCTTATCCTGAGGTAACCGATAAATAAAGAACCGGCAATCACCCACCTTAACCCGGCAAACAACATTGGAGGAAGATCTGCGACGCCCACTCGTATTGCAAGGTATGTTGTTCCCCAGATGATACAAACAGCTAACCATGCTATGAAGGCTTTAAAGTTTTCTTTTGGCATTAAGTTTTTTTATTAAGATTTATGCTAAGGAAAGTTATTTAAGATGGGAGTAACTTCAAAAACCATTCATCTGAAATGAATTTGAATCATAAAAAATAATTAAAACATTAAAAAGAATTAATCCTCAAAGAAATCCCGGAACTTATAAACAAGAAAGAATCAGTCCCTGTTATTCCTTTTCCTCCTGAAATATCAAGCTGAAGATCACTTGAGAAGAGGTATGTGAAGCCTCCATCAAAGTTATGAATGGGAGAAAATGGTGCAGAGAAATTTCCGTACAATTCTGCAAAGGCACTTAGCTCATTATTTAAAGAAAAACCCAAAGCTCCGGTGTAGATATAAATAATTTCTGACCATTGTCTATTATAAGTACCTCCAAAATTAGCAGAGAGGGAAAACCTATCTGATAATGACCTTGAAGCAGCAAAAATTAATTCTGGTTCAACCAAATGCAAACTGAAAAGCGGAAATATGGGCACAATAACATGAGCAAGTAACCCTAAATCTATTGGAGCTGTATCTTCCCGGAAAAAATTTATCTTCAATCCAATGAGCAGGTCATCAAAGTCAACTGTTGTCTCTTCAGCTTTATGTATTAAATAACCGATGCCAAACCGTGATTCAACATTCTCATCTAATCCATACCTGAATAATGTTCCGGCAATGGAATAATTTTCAACTGATAAATTATTTTCTTCAAAGCTTTCATACGCAAAACCTGTTTCAATCTGTAAAGAATGAAATGGAACAGTAACAGCAGATTCAGTTTGATCGGGCCTGTCTGTTATTAATTCCTGCGGTGAGATCTTGGAAACCAGAAAGAAAGAAAGAATCAGTAATGATTTAACCTGCAATCAGCCTCCAGATCTGGGCAACAAAAAAACAAACTGCAAAACCCATCATGACAGGGAGTATAGTTGAGATTACTGTCCATTTAACGCTTTTAGTTTCTTTATATATAGTATATATAGTTGTCGAGCATGGATTGTGAAGCAAGCTAAACAGCATCAGGTTAATTCCTGTAAGAACTGTCCAGCCGCCGGCATGCAGTACAGCAGAAGTATCAGCAACTGATTCGAGTTCAAACATTACACCATCACCAGAACCAACGCCGGCAATTCCCGCAACGAGCACAGTTAACATCAACACAGTTGGAACCACAATTTCATTTGCAGGTATAGCAATAATATATGCAAGAAAAATCACTCCATTCAATCCAACAAACAAAGCAAAAGGATCAGTCCAATTAATAAAATGTTCTGCAATGCTTGTCCCTCCAATAGTAATATTAGCAACAAGCCAGATAACAATTCCGGCAGGTACAGCAAAAACCACCGCCCGCCATAAGACAAAAATTGTTCTGTCAACTAAAGAAGTATAAAGAGTCCGTAAAATTCTCGGTGGACGATATGGCGGAAGCTCAAGGCTGAATGCAGAAGCTTCTCCTTTTAAAATTGTTTTTGATAATCCCCATGACACGACAAGACTAAAAATAATTCCAAGTAAAGCTATGCCTACAACTGCTGCTGCAGAAACTATTCCTGCAAGGTAGGCAGGAACAGCACCTCCAATAAAAATTGTTGCAATGAGAATTTGTGTGGGCCATCTTCCATTGCATAAAGAAAAATTATTTGTAATGATAGCAATAATTCTTTCTCTCGGGCTGTCTATAATTCTTGTGGCGATAATACCTGCAGCATTACATCCAAATCCCATTGTCATAGTTAGTGCCTGTTTTCCATGTGCGCCAACTTTCCTGTAAAGATTATCCATATTAAAGGCAACACGCGGCAAATAACCAAAATCTTCAAGCAAAGTAAAAAGCGGAAAGAAGATTGCCATTGGCGGAAGCATAACAGCAATTACCCATGCCATCGCAAGATAAGCTCCATCAATTAAAACTCCACTTAACCAGAATGGAGTTCCAATAGACGTAGCTAAATCTTTTAAAGCAGGATGAAGCGTATCAACTAATAAATTTGCTATCAAACCGGAAGGGACATTAGCTCCTTCAATAGTCACCCAGAAAACAACTGAGAGCATAAGGAACATTATCGGGAAGCCAAGCCATTTGCTTGTAACAATCCTGTCAATTGCCTGATCATAAGTGTATTTTTTCTTTTGCTCTTTTACCTTTACTACTTTATTGGCAATCTTAGCGGCATCTGCATAGATTGATTCAATTATGGAATCATGCAGATTCTCACCTACTTCCCATCGTAAAGTATTTGCAGATGCAATAAGTTTTTCTTTTTCGTTTATTTGATTTGTTGTCATATCAATTTCTTAAAGGTTAAACTGCTGCAAAATTTTCTTCTACAGAATTTCTTTTTGCAATTCCTGATATCTCACCGGAACGAATAGCATCAATTATTTTCTGGTCACCTTCCAATAGACGAAGAGCAACCCAGCGTGCATTAGGAAGCAGTGGAAACTGATGTTTGATTTTTTCAGAAAGATCATCGACAGCTTTTGCAATTCCTCTTGAAGAACCACTAATTCTATAAGGTTTGCAAATAAATTTCCCATTTACAACATCATCAATTGCTCTTAACAGCTCCTGTATTCCGACTCCCTGTCTTGCTTCGGTAGGGACAACAGGAATACCAAGATCACGAGAAAGAGTTCGTTCATCAATTTCTATATCTCTTCTTCTTGCTTCATCCATAAGGTTAAGGCATACAATTGCACGATCTGTTATTTCAAGAACCTGCAGTACAAGATTCAGATTTCTTTCAAGACGTGTTGCATCAACAACAACAACTGTTACATCCGGCTGACCGAACAAAATAAAATCTCTTGCAATCTCTTCATCAGTACTTGTTGAAAGAAGCGAATATGTACCTGGCAGATCAATCAATTTATACCTGCTATTATTAAACTCGAATCCGCCTTCGGCACGTGTAACAGTTTTACCGGGCCAGTTTCCTGTATGCTGTTTCAATCCTGTAAGATTGTTGAATACAGTACTCTTGCCTGTATTTGGATTTCCGGCAAGCGCTATTACAAAATCAAATTTATCCATATTGATTCCAAGTCTCTTCAGATTTCCTGTATTATGAACAGGGCAAGCTTCGCATTTAGTTTGATCAATCATCAGTTCAATTCCTCCTGGGAAAATTCTCTAATATAAATCTGATCTGCATTCTTTTTTCTTATAGCTATGATTGCTCCTTTAATATTATAAGCAACCGGGTCCCGACCAATACTTTCAAGCTCGGCAGATACCAATGTACCCGGAACTACACCAAGATCCATTAACCTTCTTCTCTGAGGACCGCGGCATGCTTTTGAGATTCCAACAACAACTGCTTTATCACCTTTTCTCAATGAGCTCAATGATTTAAACTCATTTGTTATTTCTTCCTGCTTTTGTATTTGAACAACGTGAACATTTGCTGCAAATAATGGTGCGAGCACACACTCTTCACCATTGGCTTCAAATTTTATTCTGTTCTTAGCAACATCACTTATCCTTACCTGCATTCCAGGATGTAGTCCTTGTGCTAACAGCTGAACATAAATTGCATGAGGTTCATCTTCAATATGAGTCACTATGCCAAACTCACCCATCTTAAGTGCAGTTAATGGAATACCTTTCCTTTCAGGAATTTCACCATCTTTAGTTGGAATCGGATCACCATGCGGATCAAAAACAGGATTTCCCATTTGAGCAGCAAGGTGTTCTGCATCTTCTACTGAGATGTTATGTTCTTTTTCTTCCGCCTCAATGTGCCATTCGGATTCTTTCACACTTGTTTCATCAGCAAGGTATCTTTCCCATAAACGATGAATTCTTATTACTCTAAGTGCATAAGAACGTCCTTCAGATGTAAGTTGTATTCCATTCTTTGTTGATTCAACCAATCCCATTGATTGAAGTTTACCAACGATCTGAATTGTATCGTCACTGCTTGTATATAAATGCCCGGAAATACTTCGTAGAGTTGATCTTACATTTCTTTCTTCATAATCATAAAGATGTTTAAGCGCATCCTCGATTAATACCCGAGAGGTATTCCTTTTTGCTTTTTTATATGTAGCATAAATACCAATACCCGGCCAGAAAAGAACTGCCAGAATTCCGATAACTGCACAAGCAATTGATAAAGCAAATAACGGATTAATCATTTTTAGTCTTTCTTTTCTTCCACAAAAATATTTGCTGCAAGCTTGCTGCTTATGTTTGTTTCTTTTCCATTAATAGCAACGAGCATCGAACGGTCAAACTCAAATAATTCTTTTACCTGGATTTCTTTACCAAGCTCAACACCAATCTTTGAAATGTAAATCAAAAATTTATTATCAAAATCATTTACTCTTACCACATTACCTTTCTCATTAGACCTTAACATGCTGAGGGGTATATTTTTTTTCTGCTTCGGCATCACACCTTCTTTTGAAGGAATAGGATCGCCATGTGGATCGAAAGCCGGGAAGTCGAGCATCTCTTCCATTCTATTAATCAATTCATCTGAGGCACCATGTTCAAGATTATGTGCTTCTTCATGTACTTTATCCCATGGTATTCCCACAATCTGGTGAAGAAAAACTTCCCAAATCCTGTGTCTTCTCACCATGTTTTTCGCATACTCTTCGCCATTATCAGTCAGCTTGATTCCTTTATAACGCTGATAATCCACATAACCATCTTTTGCCAGTTTCTTCAGCATATCTGTTATTGCAGCATTTGATATCTCTAATTTATCTGCAATCTGGTTTGCTTTAATTGTTCCGTCAGGTTCACGAAACTTATAAATAACACTTAAATAGTCTTCTTTTGATATATTCTGCATAGTTTAAGTAAATTTGTGGGAATAATTTAAGCATACTTAAATTATAAATCAAGTATAATTTATATTTATAAAAATGTAATTCAATTAAAAGATTTTATTTGTTTAAAGAAGCCATAACATTTTCAACTACAGAGTCACATCTTTCATTTCCAAAAGGATATATATCTTCTTTAGATAAGTTTTCAGAAAGATATTTTAATAAGAACTGTTTTGCCCTGTGAAGACGGATTTTAACATTCACTTTACTTATTCCCAAACATTCGGCTGTTTCAACTGTATTCATACCCTCAATTTCTCTAATCACATAAACAGCCCGGTAGTTTTCAGGAAGTGATGATAAAGCTTTTTCCAGAATATTTGAAGCTTCTTTTTCCATAGTAATCGTCTCAGGATTTTGATGCATAGGAATGGGAGAAGTTACATCAGAAATAAAAATTCGCTTGGAGTTCTGCCTTTTGTACATCACGCATTCATTAATCAGGATTCGTACAAGCCAGGTTGAAAATCCGGCTCTGCCTTCAAACTGATTTAACTTTGAATAAGCATTAATGTAAGTCTGCTGAAGCATATCATCGCAAATATCATCATCCATTCCATAAGACCTTGCAATTCTGTAAAGCTTTTGATTGTATTTCTTCATTATAAAACGGAATAATTCTTTTTCCCCGCTTTTTATTCTTTGAATTAATTCTTCGTCTTTTGATGATTCAGCAGCCAGGACTTCTTTGCTTAACATAATACCTCTGATAATTTCTACAATAAAATAGAAAAATATATTTAAAAGTGTAACCTGTAGTATAAACTTTTCATCTAAGGACAAAAAAGAAGAAAAAATATGCTTACAGCAAGTATAATTATTTTTGCCATCGCTGCAGTTTTAGGATTAACTATTATAGTTCCTTTGCTTCAGAGTAAACCAACTAAAAAACCAATTGTATTTCTTCATGGAGGAATTGCAGCAGCCGGTTTGATAATTTTAATTGTTTATGCAATGAATAATCCTTCAACTCCAACAGTAAGTATTGCAATTTTTGTTGTAGCAGCATTAGGCGGTTTTATTTTGCTGGTAAATGATTTGAGAAAGAAACCCGGACCAAAAGCATTAGCAGTAATTCATGCTCTTGCTGCAATAATAGCTTTTATAATTTTAGTATTGTTTGCTTTCAGTTTGTAAAATTGAAAAGGCCTATTGAAGATTTACTCAAAGGAAAATTGTCCGGACATCCGGTTCATATGATGCTTGTTCATTTTCCATCAGCATTGCTGCCAGTAAGTTTAATTGCTGATTTTGCAGCAATTTTTTATGGAGAGAATAATTTTTATCTTTTTGCATTTTATTCAGCTGTTGTCGGGACAGCTTTTGGCTGGCTTGCTTTATTATTTGGTGTAATTGATTTGCTGAGTATTCCCCCGGAACATTCTGCATTTAATAAAGCTTTAATACATGGGGGTTTAAATTTTTTCTGGTTGATTTTATTTTCAGTTTATACAGTAATGGAAATAAAAACTTATCCGGAAATTGGATATTCATCTTTAAAGTTAATTGTAAAAATAGCGGTGGTTACCGGACTACTTTTCTCTAACTTTTTAGGCGGTGAACTGGTTTTGAAATTTGGTATCGGTAAAAAGGAATAGTTCAACAATTATTTATAGTCAGTACCATTTGATACTATTTAATAAGTGTCATCTTCTTTGTTTGAACTAATTCCTTCCCGATAGAATTAACAGCAACTAATTTGTAGAAATAAATACCAGATGGAAAACTTCCTGCATTGAAAGTAAAATCATAAAATCCTGCCTGTTGTTTTCTGTTAACAAGTGTAGATATTTCTTTACCAAGCAGATTAAAAATTTTCAGAGTTACAAAATTCTCTTCAGGAAGCTGGTATCTTATAGTTGTAGAAGGATTAAATGGATTTGGGTAATTCTGTTCCAACTGAAATTGATCCGGTAAATTCAGATCAGTGCCAACATTAGTCGGATCATTTAATTCTGCATAATTAATAATTGCCGATTGATAAACCGTTTTATTTGAACTGCTCTGAATAAAAACCACGACTTTCAAGCTGTCTTTAATCCAAACCTGGTTAAGTACAATTTGTTTTTCAATTTCTTTACTCTCATTCAGATTTATTGAGAAAGAACTTCCCTGTGCACCATCAACCATATCTCTCATTACATTTTCATGATGAGCTACACCGTTTCTACCTGTATAATTAATATCTTCAACAACCACAAAATGAATAACAAGATCATTCTCAGAGACATCACCTGTACGCATAATTTCTGCTTTAATATTAAAACCTTCATCCAATTTAGTTCCGATTAAGTTTATTTTTATTGGACTTTCAACATCAGTTAAATTATCAAGGTTTGAAGCCCAGGTCGTAACACTCCCCTGTGCCTGTCCATCAAAAAATCCTCTTGGAGTTGCCTGAATAGGATTGTAATAGTCATCTCTTCCGTCTGAGTCAACTGAATTATGATGATAAAGCGGATCATCATTATAAGGATAGAGCATATGATAATAGATTGTAATAATCCTGTCACCATTAGGACTTGTTTCGAGATAGCCGTTCATTGTATTATGCGCAGTCACACAAGGCGGACAATGCGAATTTGTAAAAATCTCAGCAAGAACATTTCTTTCTTCCTGTGCAGATAACATTGTAGCAAAAACTAAAAAAAATAAATATCTTTTCATGTTGAATACCAATTTTTTTTATTCTGGTCTAATGATAAGAAACATGCATTTATAAATTATCACAGAAGTGTAAAATTTAAACCCCGCATTACAACGGCAGGGTTTAATAGAATAGCGAGGAAATCTTCAATAAATGTGTCTACATTGCAGAAACCATCCCGCTAACCTGACGGGCAATCTTTTGGTTAAATTCAAAAGTAAGACTTTTATAATTAACGATATCTATAATAGTCCCTATGAGACACAATCCTCCTGTAAAAACATAAAGCAATCCCATTCCAATCTGGTCAATTACAAATCTTTGAATTCCTGCAACCCCAAGAAAGCCTACAAGAGTTAATAGAAGGATTGTCTGCGGATCTTTTCTCCGCGAATTATAAATTAATGCGAACTGTTTTATGTGCTCATCACTCATATCTTTTACAAGTGACTGAACATACATTAACTCGTCACTTTCAATATTCGGTAAAAGCTGTAAAAGATTAACCATATAAACTCCTTTTTAATAAGATAATTATGAAATAGAAAAACGTGTACTTTTTGCTAAAGTAAATATTCTGTAAATAAGAATCAGTAAAGCAGCGCCGCCAAGAGGATGCACATTAAATGATTTTATAAAATCCAGGTGAATAAAGTGATGTATTGATCTGCCTAAACCACAGCCGGGACAAAAATCAATACCAAGATTACTAAATGGACAGAGAGTAAAGTGTGCGGATTCAATATTTATAATTGCAAGTATTAGAAGTGCAGTTATCCAGATATATCCTTCAATAGAAAAAGTTTTAAGAAATATTTTTAGTCTTTTGATCATTACTATTAAAAATTACATCAAAAGAAAGTAGATGTCAATCATCTGATGATAAACGGCAGGAAGGTATTTTGAATGAACACTAACTTATGATGCAGGAAACTTTTCACTTTTCATTACTCTTCCCGCTTGCTTTAAATGCCTCAGATTATGATTCGCAATTATCAATAGACTATCCCCAATGTTATATCTAACAAATTTTGCAAATGGTGAAGTAATTTTTACTTTTAATTTTGCCGGATCAATATTTTTAACAAGCTCAAGTATTTCTTTATTCTGATTTAAAAAATCTTTTGCAATACTTTCAGTAATAACACTTCGCATAGGATTAAATGATGATGGAGTTTTCGTTCTTCTTTTATTATCAGGCTTCATTGAGTAAATAACAAATTTTCCTATCAGGGTATGTTTAAAATTCATATTTGCTTTTTCAACACTATATGATTTATTCTTCTGAAACTCAGTAATATACTTGCTGTTTGTTCTTATGAGATGTTCAAAACATTCACCAATGCTCCATTGTGAATCAGTTGCCCTCCAGTTAATCTGATTATAAGACAGCTTTAAAAATTCTTCTGAAGATTTTTCAACTTCAACAGAAATTTTCAGGAAACTTTTCAGTAATTTATCAGTAGTCATGTATTAAACAGGCTTTAACTAAATTCCGTCTAACTTATAGTTAACAAACATTTTGTGCAAATGGTTCAACATCAACGAAATATTTTTACACTTCACAAAGATAAATTATTTATAAATGACAAAATTATTTTTACCATAATGGTATGATTATTACTTACTCTAATTCGATTTTAATATTGAGGGGTAGTGAATGCAGGTATTATCAATAACATTGATTTCGGTTTTTAGTCTTATTTTAATTTCTTATACGATTGTTTTTACACTGGTAGTTATGAAAGACTTTACCAAAATTAAAAATAATTTGATCACAAAATCAGAAAAACAGGAAGGATAGTAATTTCAGGTAAGATTAAATGTCTCGCCGATCTTTTTCACGCCGATATTAATATTGTATTTACCATGAGAATCCATAAGCCATTGAAGCGGTTCTTCAACCGGCTCAACTCCCTGACGGAATGTATTACAGTGCATTGGTATAAAATGATCGGCACCAATTTGTTCTGACGCTATCATCAAAGCTTCTTCGGGATTGCAATGATTGTGTTTCCATGGATTATAAGCACCGATTGGGATCAAAGCAATATCAACCGGTTTGTCTAAAACATTAATAAGTTTATCGGAAAAAGCCATATCGCCGCCAAAAAGAATTCGCTTGTTATTCTTTTCCAGCATATAAGCATTATAACTTCTACCCTCAACCATAAATCCTTTGGAACGGTCTTTCTCCCAAGGAAATCTCCAGCCAAAATGTTTTACTTCAAGTGCTTTAAATTTTATTCCAAGAAGATTTGTTTCCTGTCCCCAATCAAGTTCCTGTAATGATTTCCATTCAAGATCTGAAATTACATCACTTGTATTGTATGCAGTTATACAATCAATCATTCCGGGAAATTTATTCGTAAGAGAGACTAAAGTTTTATAATCCATATGATCCATATGCGCATGAGAAAGAAGTACAAGATCCGGTTTCGGTACTTCATCAAAATCAAGCGCAGGAAGAGAATACCTGTTAGGTCCAAAAACAAGCCCGAAAAAATATAACCCTATTCTATCAAACAGAACAGGATCTGTAAGGATTATTGTTCCATAAAAATTTATCAGCATTGTGGAATGTCCTATCCATGCAATGTTAATTTCATCATCTTTCCATAATTCAGGAATTGGTTTAGCTTCCGGAGGAACGAGTTTTACCTTACCAAAAGATTGGAAACGATTAAAAAAAAATGGAGGAAGCAGAATTGTACTTACTACAACAGCTAATCCCCTCTTAATAAAATTTCTTCTTTTTATTTTTATCATCAAATTGTTGTTACTAATAATCGAATTCTAATTACAATATCTTAAGTTTTGGGTATTAAACTGTCTGAAGAACCTCACCTTTTTTCTTTTCTATTGCCTTAATTAATTCTTTAAATGCATCTGCAAAAAGAACAACCCCATCATCGGTTAATTTTTTTGCAACTGCTTCGAAGTTAATTCCAAGATCTGCAATTTTTTTCATCTGGGTTTTTGCTGTTTCAAGATCGGTTTCAATTCTGTCAGCAGGATTTCCATGGTCTCTGTATGCTATAAGTGTTGCAGGAGGAATCGTATTAACTGTATCTCTGCCAATTAATTCTTCAACATAAAGAACATCCGGATACTCAGGATTTTTTGTGCTTGTACTTGCCCAAAGCAATCTTTGTTTTTTAGCCCCTGCTTTTTCCAATTCCTTAAATCTTTTTGAACCAAATATTTCTTTAGCCTTCTGATAAACAAGCTTTGCATTTGCTATTGCAATTTTACCCTGAAGATCTTTGTTGCTTTTTGCCATTAATTCTTTATCAACCGCAGAGTCAATCCTGCTTATAAAGAAGCTTGCAACAGAAGCTATATCTTTAATTGATTTTCCTTTTTTTACTCTATCCTCAAGCCCGCTTATATACGCTTCAACAACCTGCTCATAAACAGTTGGTGAAAAGATAAGTGTAACATTTATGCAAACGCCCTCGGAAATCATCTTGCGGATTGCCGGAAGTCCTTCCTGAGTTGCAGGAATTTTTATCATAACATTCGGCCTGTTTACTTTTTTATTTAGCCTTGTTGCTTCTGCAATTGTTCCTTCTGTTTCGTAAGCAAGCTCAGGCGAGACCTCAATACTTACATATCCATCATAACCTTTTGTCTTATCATAAACAACTCGTAATACATCAGTTGCATCCTGAATATCTTTAACAGCAAGAATTTCAAAAAGATCTCCGGCACTTATATCGGGATTAACGGAAAGAATCTCTTTAATCTGTTCATCATAGGCGTGTCCGCTTCCCATTGCTTTCTGAAATATAGAAGGATTTGAAGTAACACCTTTAAGTCCATCTTCATCACGAAGCTTTTTTAATTCACCTTTAATAAGCATATCACGGCTTATATTATCGAGCCAAACACTCTGACCGAATTTCTCAAGTTCTATAAGTGGGTTTTTCATTGTATTTCCTGCTTTATTCCTGACAATTTAATTTTATCTGCATAAATATAATTTAAAATTACAATTGATACAGTGTTAAAAAATGGGAATAGGAGGACATCTTAATAGTTTAATAAATTTTTGGTTCAATTCGACATATCTGCAATCTTAAGCTTTCTCGGTTCATTTACTTTTTTATAAAGCCAGTAAACTGCGATTAACGAGATAACTATATAAATCAAAAAAACAGGTACATACCCGATAATTGTAATCAGAATTCCTCCTACAACACCGAAAAGAACTGTTGGTGCAGTAACAGAGTTAATCAGCCCAATGTAAATCGGTCTTTCAGATTCATTGCACATCTCAACAACAATTGCCAATCTTGAAATACCCTGCAAAGTAAGAGTGCATCCTGTAAAGAAGAAGACTACTCCGAACATCAGAACATTATTGGAAATAATTGCAAACAGGCTTGCTGCTGTAGAAAAACCGGCTAGAAGAAGCATATTGATTTTATGTCCATAGTAATCGGCTAAGTAACCGAAAATAAAATTTCCTATTAATTGTCCAGCCATTAAAATGATAGTAAAAGTTCCTGCATAAGAAGTTGGAAGGTTAAACTTCTTTACTGCATATACAGCATAAAAAGCAGAGGCTGTAAGAGACATTAAAATTAATGCGTCAGCGACTAAGAAATTTTTAAAGCCTTTATCCTCCTTTAAAATTTGTTTAGAGCGGGATAATACTTCCCTAATTGAAACCGGTTCCTGCTTTATATCCTGTTCAACATTTTGCCGGATGGGTTCTGATGTTTCTAACGGTTCTTCTATTTTTTTTAAAAAATAAAAAGAAACCATTGTAAAAAAGAAACAGAGAAAAAATAACAAAGCAAAGTTGTGTGGATAAACTACTGATGAAAGTATAACCGATACTGCTGAGCCGGCTATTGTTCCGAGTGCAGAACCAATCAGCCAGCGTATTGCAAGAAGCCTTCCCCGCAGTTTAACCGGAGTTGTTTTAGCAAAGAAATGAAACCAGGGCGGACCTGTTGTACTTCCTGCAATTGATGTTAAGAAAATTAAAAAAAGCATAAGTGGAACCGATACAGAGCTATCGAGCTTTCCAAGAAAGACAGAGCAGACTAAACTTATAATAATAAAATGAAACCGGTATAGAAGACCAGATTTAAGAACAGAAGGTTTTATTTTTTTTTCGTGATGAAATAATTTTATAAACAGCAGTTGCGGCAGGTTTAATCCCAATGTCCATAAAACCGATACTGACCCAACAGCAATCGCATTCCCTCCCATTTTTTGAATGAATACAGGAAGAATTGTTGTGTAAGAAATAAAACTTATAGCAAATAGAAATATGGAGCCATCAATAATGTGTAATTTTAAATTGCTGCGGAGTACCTTTGGATTAAAGCCTGAAATTTTATTTAACTGAAAGTACCTGGAAAGCAAAACTACCTCTGTAAAAATATCTTAACAAAAATACACAGAGGTATTATAAGAAATAAATTATTATACCGGGGGAATTGCTGGATGGTAGATTATTTCTGAGTACTATAAAGTATTTGATCCATTTCTATTAATGTTTTATCCGTCTTTCCATTCCCAGATAAAACCAAGGGTAAATGAATTGCAAACCTTGAACCTTTACCGGCCTGACTTTCAACAGTTATGTAGCCCTGAAGCAGCTCAACAATTTTCTTTGCAATTGCAAGTCCTAAACCTGTTCCCTCATAACTTCTCGTTTTCCCTTCGCTCTCCTGCCTGAACTCATTAAAGATAATATCTATTTTATCATTTGATATCCCGATTCCCGTATCAGTTATTCCGATAACAGCCCATTCTTTATCATGCTGTAATATTTTACCAACTTCAAATGATATTGATCCGTTTTTAGTATATTTAATTGCGTTATTAATTATTCGGTTTAATGCACGACTTAATAGTCTTTCATCAGTAAGGATAGTAATATTCTGGTCAAGCAAACTAGTTTTCAATTCCAAACCATTTCCCCAGATTTTATTTTGAAACTCTTGAATTAATTTTTCTATTATATCATTTACATTAATTTCAGTCAGGTCTGTTTCAAGTTTCGCTGATTCAAGCTGGGAAAATTGTAAAACTGAATCCAGAGTTGCCATTAACCTGCTTCCGGATTCAATTAACATATCGGCAATTTTTTTGTTTTGTTCATCGAACATTTCATCTTTTAAAATCTGGGCAAAACCGAGAATTCCGCTCATCGGAGTTCTAAATTCATGACTCATATTGTTAAGAAATATAGTTTTCATACGGTTTGATTCTTCAGCTTTATCAAGAGCTATTTTTAGTTTTTCTTCCATCCTTTTACGATCAGTAATATCACGAAAGCTTAAAACTATTCCATCAAAGTTTCCTTTATCATCAATTATTGAAGAAACATCTGATTCAATAATTATTTCCTTCCCTTCTTTACAGATTATTGCTAATGTACCCAGAAATTTACTTGTAAATCCTTTATGAAGAAGTTCCTTTATAGCCAAATCAATATTTTTGCTAGTATCCTGGTTGTTTGCATGAAGAATTTCGGGAATGTTTTTTCCAAAAGCTTCATTAAACTTATAACCGGTTAAATTTTCTGCGGCAGGATTTATATAATTAATAATTCCATCTTTATCTGTTGCAATTACTCCATCTCCGATACTTTTAAGAGTAATGGACAATCTTCTTTCACTTTCCCGCAGTTTCATTTCCATATTGTGCTTATAAATTGAAATTTCAATTGCAGTATGAACCTCTCTCTCTTCAAAAGGTTTGATAATATAACCATATGGTTCTGTAATTTTAGCTCTCTGCAAAGTTTTAGGATCCGAAAAAGCTGTTAAAAAAATTATCGGGATGTCATGATCAGTTTTAATTATTTCCGCAGTCTGAACTCCATCATAAGCCCCTTTAATATTTATATCCATTAGAATAATATCAGGATTATGCCTGGCAGTAAGTTCTATAGCTTCCTCACCCGATACAACAGTGCCGCAAACAGAATAGCCTAAATCATGAAGCCTGCTCTTCAACTCCATTGCAACTATAAGCTCATCTTCTACTACTAATATTTTAACCATAAATTATAACTGATCTTAACTTTTTCTTACAGGTAATGTGAAACTGGAAATTGATCCTTCATCGACTATAGATTGAAGAGATAATTCTCCTTTATTTAGTTCGACAAATTCCTTACAAAGAATTAATCCGAGTCCTGATCCTTCCTCATTATCTGTCCCAATAGATGAAACATTATGACCTATCTGGAATAAATCATTAATTTTTTGCTGACTCATGCCGATACCTGTATCTTGGATATTAATTCTTATAAAATTTTCATGGCTTTCTGCAAAAATATTAATCTTACCGCCCTTTGCGGTAAACTTTATTGAATTGGAAATCAGGTTACTAAAAATTGATTCGACCATATTTGAATCGGCGAATACAATTATTTTATCGTTTAAGGAACTTGTTAATGAGATATTCTTACTTGCAGCATTACTTTTATAAAGTTCTGTCACCTTATCAAGGACTTTATTAAGGTTTATTTCTCTCGGTTCAAAACTAATCGTGCCTGTTTTAATTTTTGCCCATTGCAAAAGATTTTCAAGAAGTTTAAAGGTAAGGTCTGCTGATTTTGAAATATTGTTGGCTAACTGGCGTAATTCTTTCTTTGGTGCTTTTTCTATATCATTCACAAGAATTTTTGAAAGGCCGAGTAATCCTGAAAACGGGCTGCGAAGATCATGGGCAATAATAGAAAAGAACTTATCTTTATTTGCATTCAAATCTTTCAGCTCTTTTTCCGATTCGCTTAATTTCAAATTAAGTACTTCAAGTTCTTCCGCTTTTTGTTTTAAACTCTCTTCACTTTCTCTTAAAGCTTTCTCAACTAATTTTAATTCGGTTATATCCGCAGCTACAGAAAGAACCAGCTTCTCATCACCTTCCTGACTGTTAATAGCTCTTCTGAAAGTCTGAAGGAGATGAACTTTCCCGTTAGAGTCAATTAATTTTTCCAATGGTATGAATATTTGTTCTTCTGAATTAAGAACTTCATACTCAAGTTTTCTTTGATATTCAATATCTTCATTAGTTAAATATTCATTATCATTCTTACCAATAATCTCATCTACTGTAGTACCGAAAGCATATGCCATTGCTTTATTGGTAAGCTCAAATTTCCCCTTTGAATTTTTAACAGCAATGTAATTTGGATCTGTATCAATTATCTGCTTAAGAAAAACTTTTTGTTTTTCTAAAATTTCTTTAGCTTTCTTCCTTTCAGTAATATCTCTGAAAACAAGAACAACCCCTGCTATAGAATTATTTTCGCCTTTAATCGGTGCTGAACTGAAATCCACAGGAGTTTCTTTCCCGTTTTGCGCAACTAATATTTTATTGGTTTCGCCAACTAATAAATTATACCTTAAAGAGATTACTACAGGATTCCCCAGAAAATTATTATTCTCATCTTTCACTTTAAATATATTTTCTATATATGCACCAAAGGCATCTTCCCCTTTCCATCCGGTAAGTTCTTCAGCAATGGGATTAATTAGTTTAACTATGCCGTAGGCATCTGTAGCAATTAGTGCATCACCAATACTTTTTAAAGTGGCTGATAACCAATGTTCACTTTCCTTAAGTCTTTTTTCAATTTTATGCTTGTACAAAGCCATCTCAATGGTTGTACGAAGCTCACGTTCTTCAAACGGCTTAATTATATAACCGAAAGGTTCTGTCAGTTTTGCCCGCTCCAATGTATTATCATCAGTATGTGCAGTAAGATAAATGACGGGTATATCATATTCTTTTTTAATTACCGATGCCGCTTCAATTCCATCCATTTCACCTTTTAATCTTATATCCATAAGAGTTAAATCGGGCCGGTGAATACCTGCTTTTTTTATTGCTTCAATTCCCGAAGCTGCAGTACCAACTATTTCGTGCCCCATTTCAGCGAGACGGTCTTTTAATTCCATCATAACAATGAAATTATCTTCAACTATAAGTATCGATGCCTTGTTCATATTATTTTCTTAATGTAACAGAATTCATAAATCTTTTTTTATCTGAAAATCAAACTTGCAATTCAAATGAAAACTTATCACTTTTAGGTTTCAGCCCATTTGGGAATCAGAGGAAAGGATTTTTTTAACTTTAACTAACGTACATTTTTTCCTATTCCTACTATTATTATCGAAGTAAATCAAAAGATTTTAACCTTTGGAACCATTCTAAATTCTTGATTATTTACACATTTTGAATGTTTTCTATTAAATTTTGATTTTAAATGTTGTTCCTGAGTTTAATGCAAGTTCCATAGTTCCATCAAGCTGGGCAACTAATGTCTCAACTAATTGTAATCCTAAAGAATTGTTTTTCTTTTCATCAATATTACCCTGTATTCCTATTCCATTATCGCTTACGATAAGAATTAATTTATTATTCTCAATAGGGTTAAAATCAATTTTTATTATGCCATTCTTTTTTTCATCTTCATAATTAGGAAATGCATACTTAAGTGAATTGGAAATAAGCTCGTTTATAATAAGTCCGCAAGGCACAGCCATATCAATATTTATAAAAACGTTATTAATATTTATATCAAGCTGAATAACGGATTGATTCACAGCATAAGACCGTAGCAGATCCTTGGTAAGCTTTTGTACATAATCGTTAAAATCAATTTTGCCAAGGTCTTTTGATTGATAAAGCCTCTCATGAACTAAAGCAATTGACTTAACCCTGTTCTGGCTGTCTTTAAATATATCCAGTGCTTTACTATCATTTATCTTTTTTGAATTAAGATAAAGCAAGCTGGAAATAACCTGAAGATTATTTTTTACTCTGTGGTGAATTTCTTTTAGCAATACTTCTTTTTCTTTCAGGTGAATCTCATTTTCTTTAAGGGAAGCCTGGACTTTTTCTTCAGCTTTTTTCCTTTCTTCAATTTCCTGGCTAAGTTCATCTATAGTTTTATCGAGGGCCTTTGTACGCTCTGTTACACGGCTTTCAAGTATCTTGTTTTCATTGGTTATTTTCCTGGTTTTTCCCCTAAAAATAATTACCGTAAAAAAGAACAATCCTACAGCCACGATAATTTTAAACCACCAGGTCTGATAAAATGCAGGAACTATTATTATATCAATAGATGTTTCTTTTAAATCTCCCCCGCCATCGCCATGAAATGCTTTATCGTAAAATGTATATTTTCCGGTAGTTAAGTTAGTGTACGTAGCTGAATTGCTCTTTACAGCATCATTCCATTCCTTTTCAAAACCTTCAAGCTTATATACAAACCTGTTTCTTTTAACATTGAAATAGTCAAGGAGTGCAAAATCAATAGTTATAACATCATTCTCATAAGGTATGCTAATACTTTTAGCACCTGTAATTGACTCCTTTAAAATTGAATTTCCGCCAGTGGAAATTGTAACAGACTGGTTATAGATTTTTAAATCCGTGAAGACAACCCGTGCAGTTAAGTGAACATCTTTTATATTACGGGGATTAAAAAATAATAAACCATCACTAGCGCCAAAGTATATAACACTGTTTTCTGCTTTTAACACAGCATTGATACAGAAGTCATTCCCCATTAGCCCATCTCTTTTGGTATAAGTCTGGAATATTCCTGCTTTCCGATCAAACTTTGACAGCCCTTTATCAGAACTTATCCATAAATTTCCATTATCATCTTCAACAATACTGTTTACAGCATTACTCGGTAATCCATCTTCCTTAGTATACAAAATCATTTCCCCGGTTTTCCGGTTGTAACAATTTAATCCCTCAGTTGTACCGAACCACATAAGTTTATCTTTTGATTCTATTATGGAATAGATTCTGAGTCCGCTATTGTTTGTGGAGTCAAATAAATAAGTTTTAAAAACATTCGTTTTGGGGTTAAACTTACTTACTCCCCCGCCATCAGTTCCCATCCAAAGCATTCCTTCGGAATCTTCATATATAACCCAGATAATACCATTTTTTAAAGAATTAGGATTGGAGGGATCAGGTGAATACCTGATAAATTTTTCATTACTTTTATCAAAGCGACTTAAACCATTGTATGTATCTATCCATAAATTTCCATTACGATCTTCACAAAGAGCATGAACTCCATCATTACTTAAGGATTCATTATCCCCAGAGATATATTTATATGCTTTAAATTCCCCGGTAACAGGATTAAGCCTGTTCAATCCTTCTTCATCAGTACCAATCCAAATTATTCCATTATGATCCTCAACAACCGATTTTACATAATTATCATTCAAACTGTTAACATTCGGAATATTTTTATAATGAGTTATTTGATTTTCTTCTTTATTAATTTTATCCAATCCATTTTTTGTTCCGACCCATATATTCTTTTTGCTGTCTATAAATACAGCATTAACTCTATTACTACTAATACCATCTTCGGGATTTGATTTGTCCTCCCTGTAGTAATTGAATTTATTCGTCGATTGATTAAAACGGCTTATTCCCCCGGAAGAGCCAATCCAAATAATTCCTGTTTCATCTTCATTTATAGAAAGTATATCGTTATTAATTATGCTTAACGGTTTCAGAGGATCGTGAAATATTTTACTGAACCTTTTATGCTTCCAATCAAATTTATTTAAGCCGTCTTTGGTTCCAATCCACAGATTATTCAGTTTGTCCTGATATATATCGTTAATAAAATCGCTTGAAATACTGAATGGATTTTTAGGATCTGCTTTATAATGAATAAAATATCCCGTTTTAAAATCATATCTATTAATTCCTCCACCGTTTGTTCCTATCCAAAAATTCTCTTCATTATCTACTAACATTACTGATATTTCATTACTGCTTAACGAGTTGGGATTTTTTTCATCGATCGTAAATTTGCTAACGATTGTACCATCTTTCTTCAGACAATATAGTCCATCCCATGTCCCAACCCATATATTCCCTCTTAAGTCTTCCGTTATACTCGTAATTGCATTGGGAGAACCAAGGTTAGGCCCTGCATTTACTTTGATAACAGGGAAATTATCTTGTTCCTTGTTATATTTATTTAATCCATAGGAAGTACCAATCCATATTGTACGTTCACTATCCTCAAAAACAGAATAGATATAATTGTAACTTAAACTATTGGAGTCTTTAGGATTGTTTTTATACTTAATAAAATCTTCTGTCTTCCAGTCGAATTTATTCAATCCATCGCTTGTGGCAATCCAGATATATCCTTTGCTATCCTCATAAATATCCAGTATTGAATGGCTGGATATACTTTTGGAATTTGAAGGATCAGGTTGAAAAATTTTAAAACTGTAACCATCGAACCTATTTAAACCATTATAAGTACCAAACCATAAAAAACCTTTGCTATCCTGAAATACTTCAGTAACTATATTTAAAGACAGCCCGTCTTCTGCAGTTATATGGTTGAATTGTATTTCATCTTCCTGCGCAAATAAATTCACAAACGATAGAAATACCAGCCATAAAACTGATTTATAAATAAAGCTTAATTTGATATTACCTGGATATTTAATAAAAATCATTTTTTTAAACCGCGAATTTAATTTTAAAGGTTGTACCGGAGCTTCCATCTATTTCCAAAATACCTTCCAGCTGGGCAACTAAAGTTTCTACTAACTGCAATCCCAAAGAACCATTCTTCTTCTCGTTTATACTCTGCGGTATACCTATACCATCGTCACTTACTACAAGAGATAATTCATTTTCATTCAATCGTGTAAAGTCAATCCTAATTATCCCAGTTTTATTTTCTGCTTCGTAATTCGGGAAAGCATACTTAAATGAATTGGATATAAGCTCATTTATTATCAGACCACAGGGTACGGCGGTATCAATATTAACGAACACATTGTTTATGTTTATATCTAACCTGACTACCGATTGATTAACAGCATAAGAGCGGAAGAGATCATTAGTAAGCCGCTGAACATATTCTTTAAAATCTATGCTTCCAAGATCTTTAGATTGATATAATCTTTCATGTATAAGTGCAATTGATTTTACCCTGTTCTGGCTCTCTTTGAACATATTTAAAACTTCTTTATCCTGGATTTTTTTTGAATTGAGATACAAAAGACTTGATATAACCTGAAGATTGTTTTTTACACGATGATGAATTTCTTTTAACAGAACTTCTTTTTCCGATAATGAATTCTGTAAGCTTTTTGCATGCCCATTTATTTTTGCCTGGAGCTGAGCCTGATTAATAGCTACAGCCAGCTGATTTGTGACAACTAAAAGAATTTCTTTTTGCGCTTCATTAAAGTGATCGGTTGTTTTAGATGCTATACTTAAATTACCAATCCGGTTATTATCTATTATTAAGGGTATAGTTAAGTAGGAAAGAAATCCCCCCGAAAATAATTCATCATCCAAAGGTAACATTTTCTTTATGAGACGAATATCATTAACAAAGTAAGCTCCATTTAGCGGGTTTTCTTTATCATTCAATACAGTATAGTTAATTGGAATTTTAACTGTTGAGAGGGATGGATTTATGTTTGAGTTAAAATCAGCTGTCCGTACATCTATTGTATCAGTTATATAATCAAAAACTGTCACTGCTGCCTGATCAATAAAAGTAAAAAGTGTAGGAAGTTGTGTTAAAGTTTCCATTATAATCTCATCAACTGATTTAGCGGAAATAATTCCCCTATATATTTTATCAAAAGCTTCAAGTCTTGAATTATATTGCTTAAGAGTGTTTTCTACAGAAAGTCTTTCCTTAATTTCATTATGAAGAATTTTGTTAATTTTTTTTAATTCTGCAGTTCTTAATTCAACTTTTTTTTCTAAGTTATCCTGTGAACCCTTTAAGGATTCAGTCATTTTATTAAATGAATGCGAAAGCCTTCCAATCTCATCTTTACTATCAATTTTAACCCGTGCATCCAGGTTGCCTTCTGCAACTTTTCGAGCAACATTATCAAGCCGGCGTATAGGCTGCGTAAGTTTTTTAGCAAAGTAAACTGAGGCGAGCAAGCTTAAAAGTATTGATGAAATAGCAAGCCAGAATGTTCTGAAGTATATGTCGTCAATATTCTGATTGTAATTTTTTAATGATAACCCTACATTAATTCTTCCCCAATCTATACCGGAATAGCTAAAAGGAAATGAATAATGAAAAACTTCCTGCTTAACTAACTTGCTGAAGACGAACTCATTGGTAATTTCATTATCCTGAAGAATGTTAAGATCGTCATTAACTGTTTCCTGTTTCCACCCATTTGCGGTATGAATTAATGAAAAGCCGTCATTCCTGATTATAGTTATATAAAGAATTGAACTACTTTGCTTAACTATTTTCATACAATGGTCAACGGTTGTTCCAAAATCATTATTTATTATTGCCGTTGCGGTTACCAGACCAATTGAACCGGCAATATCATTAGCCTCCGATTTCATTCTGTCTTCAATTATTTTAAGTTGATACGGGAGCGTTCCTACAATAAAAATTAATAGGGTAAGGATTATCAAAATCCACGAATGAAATGCTGTCCTTACAAGGATACCCTTATGCCATTCATTAGATAAAATATTATCGGTGGTAGTTTTAAATATTTTCCTAAAAATTTTCATTTAGTTTATTGTGGTTGCTTGATTTGAGTTTCGGCAATATTCCCAGCCTGGTGTTCTACCTTATATTTTTTATAAAAATTCCAAATGAATTTCATTTTTTGCATAAAATCCCTAATTCATTATCGAATAAAGATTGTACTTATTGAGTTTGAGAGGGTTATTTAAGGTAATAGTCTTAATTTTAGGAATTATGCAGAAATTTAAGATTTGATTTTTGTTTAGCTTGTGGGTTCATAAATTTAATTATAAATGAAGTCCCTTTAGTTAAATCAATCTCCAGAGTTCCTTCAAGTTGTGCAACCAATGTCTCCACCAATTGCAGACCTAAGGAACTGTTTTTCTTTTCTTCAATATCGCCCTGAATACCTATTCCATTATCACTTACTACAAGAAGCAATTGGTTACCACCGAGATGATTAAAATTTATACTGATTATCCCATTTTTTTTCTCTGCTTCATAATTTGGAAAAGCATATTTAAATGAATTTGATATAAGCTCATTTATAATCAATCCACATGGAACGGCAGTATCAATGCTTATAAAAATATTCTCAATATTATTTTCAAGTGTAATGGAAGCCTGGTTTACAGCGTAAGAACGCATAAGATCATTAGTTAATTTCTGCGCATAATCTTTAAAATCTATTCGACCAAGATCCTTCGACTGGTAAAGTCTTTCATGAACAAGTGCTATTGACTTAACTCTGTTCTGGCTGTCTTTAAACATTTCAAGCACTTCTCTATCATTTATTTTCTTTGAATTCAGATAAAGCAGGCTTGAAATAACCTGCAGATTATTTTTAACCCTGTGATGAATTTCTTTTAATAAAACTTCTTTTTCCTTAAGAGATGTCTGAACTATTGACTCAGCTGTTTTTCTTTCGCCAATTTTCTGGTTCAGTTCATTAATGGTTTTGTCAAGATCTTTTGTACGTTCGGCTACCCGGTTACCAAGAATTTTATTCAGTTTTTTTATTCTGGAGATTCTCATTTGAACAATCATTATTGTCCCCAAAAAAAGTACAACAGCCAAAAGGACTTTGAACCACCAGGTTTGGTAGTACAAAGGAACAATTGTTATTTTTAACGAAGCTTCTTTTGCCTTCCTGAAACTTTCAGGATTAGACACTTTAACAAAGAAGGTATAATCCCCCGGGGGTAAATTTGTGTATGTTGCGCTGTTCCTTGTCCCTACATCATTCCATCCTTTATCAAAACCCTCGAGTTTATATTGAAATTTATTTCTCTTTACATTGAAGAAATCTAGTGAAGCAAATTCAATTGTAATTACATCACTATTATATGGTATATTAACATTTTTAACTCCCGTAATTGATTCATTTAATATTGAATTCCCTTCTTGAGAAATAAGAATAGACTGGTTAAATAATTTCAAGTCAGTAAATACTATAGATACGTTTATATGACTATCTTTTATGCTATCTGGGTTAAAAAACATCAATCCATTAACTGTTCCCGAATAAATATGCCCATCTATTGATTGGTCGGAAGCATTTGCAGAAAATTGTATCTCTGGTAGCCCATTTCTTTTATTATAATTTTTAAATACACCATTTTTACGGTCAAATTTCGATATGCCATTTTCAGTACCAATCCATAGAAAACCTTTTTTATCTTCATTAATACTGTTTATAGAATTGCTTGGTAAACCATTATTTATACCGTAAGTTTTAAATTGTCCGGTATTACGATCATAATTGCTTAAACCATCAAGTGTACCAAACCACATTATTCCGTCTTTTGATTCTAGTATAGATATTACTCTGTTACCACAAATATTGTTTATTCCGGTTGTGTCATGCATAAAATTCCTGAAGGTTTTAGTTTTCGGATTAAATTCATTGACACCACCGCCATCTGTTCCGGTCCAGAGCATACCTTTAGAATCTTCATAAATTACCCAGATAAGATTGTTTTTAAAATTTGTAAATCTTTCAAACTTAGTCCGTTTCTCATCCAATAAATTAAGCCCCCACCATGTCCCAACCCACAAATTATTATTACGGTCAACACAGATTGACACAATTCCATTATTACTAATTGACTGAAAATCTGATTCTTTATAAGAGTAGTTCGCAAATTTTCCATTTTGCGGATCATAACTATTTAAACCACTTCCCTCGGTACCAATCCAGATTATCCCTGAATTGTCCTCGGTAACCGACATAACAAAATTATCACTTAGGCTGTTTTTATTTCCAGGTATGTGCTTATAACGGATAAGTTGATTAGTACTATTTCTAATTTCATCTAATCCTTCGGGAGTAGCTATCCAAATATTTTGGCTATGATCAATTTTTACAGAAGTTACCCTGGTACTACTTAAATTGAATTTTGAACCCTTAAAATTTTTGGAATAAAATCCGAAACTATTAATCGGTTGATAACCTTTACTAATTCCACCGGATGTTCCGATCCATAATAATTCTGTCTTATCGATTAAAATTGAAAGTACATCATTATTAATAATACTAAAGGAATTAATGGGATCGTGATAAAATCTTTCAAATTTATTTGTTGCAGGATCGAATTTATTCAAACCGTTTTTTGTTCCAACCCATAGACTATTCAACTCATCTCTAAATATAAAGTTTATACGATTATCAGAAATGCTTTGAGGATTTTTGGGTGTATTTGAATAATTAGAAAAAGTTTTGCTCTCCAGATTATATTTAAATAGTCCCTGACCATTATTTGTTCCAACCCATAAATTCTTATTATTATCTGCATATATATCAGAAATTTGATTATATCTGAAAGTTATTAAATCTTTTGATCCAGGTAAAATTACATTTTCAATGCTGCCATCTTTTTTTAAACAGGTTAATCCTTTCCATGTACCAAGCCAGATATTACTTTGATAATCTTCTTCTGTACAAGTAACACTATTAAGGGAATCAACATTAAGTTCATTACTAATTTTTTTTGTTACAGCAAAATTATCTTTTTCCCTATTATATATATTCAAACCGTTCTGAGTGCCAACAATAATGCGCCCGGATTTATCTTCATAAATAGATAAAACATAATTGTTACTCAGACTATTTGGGTCTTTGGGATCATTCATATACCTATAAAATTTCTCAGTCTTCCAATCATACCTGTTTAATCCTTCCATTGTGCCAATCCATATATATCCCTTACTGTCTTCATACATTGCCCAAATAGAATAATTGGAGATGCTGAAACGATTAGTATGTTCCGGAAGGAAAATTTTAAAGTTATACCCATCATACCTATTTAAACCATTATATGTACCGAACCACAAAAAGCCTCTTTTATCTTGTATAATTTTAGTAACTATGCTCAATGAAAGCCCGTCTTCAATGGAAAGATGCCCAATAATATTAAGTTTCTGCCCTTGGGTATTAAAATTTAATGTAAAAAAAAAGAATATTATTAGCGTTTTTAACAATGAAGTGAATTTCTTTTTAATTAAACCTTCAGGCCAATAAGAGGTTAAAAACATTTTAGTTCGAATGATTGATTTTTACGTTTTCGAGTATATTTTATATATCTATACTTCAATTTTATTAATACAACTCTATTATCGGATATTTAAGGAGATTATTTAATCCTTCTTGAAAATTTCCAGGATAATAATTTGTTCTAAAATCTTAGTTCAAGGCTGACATTAAAAAACCTTTTACTCAAAACCTGAGGAATGGCAAAAATATTTTGCATTTCTTTTGAAACCTGGACAAAACGAAACCCTCCATAATTATTGTGATCGAAGAGATTAAGGACTTCTATAACAACAATAAGATTTTTTGAATTTCCTATATCGAAGCTCGCTGACAATCCCATATCAACCCGGAAGTACATAAAGAATTCCTTCAATTTATCTACCGATATTTTTATAAATCTTTTTCCCGATTCAGGATCTGTAACAACTTCTCTGAAGTTGTACAAAAAACCACTGCCGAACAACAAACGGAAATGTGACTGCCAGTTTGGGTGCTTTCTTATTTTATCCTGGAGGAAAACCTGTAAAGTATGCGTCTGATCCGGAAGGCGTCGATGATAAGATTCACCATTGAATTTATTTTTTTCCTGTGTGTTAAGATAGCCATATCCCAACCAGCTGTTCATTCCTTCAATTATTTCTCCCTGTACCATTAGATCAAATCCATAAGCAAAACCTTTATTGCTGTTCTCGTTTAAATATTCTGTTTTCTCACGGTCAATGTAATAAGGAATTAAGTTATCCATATCTTTATAGTAAGCTTCCATATTAAACTTAAGTTTTTCTTTAAATTGATATTCCCAACCCAATGAATAATGAATTGATCTTTGCGCTTTTAATTTTGAACCGGCATTTACTTCTTTATTTCTTAGTTCAGAATAATAGGGAGGCTGATAATAATATCCCCAGCTTAAAGTCAGGCTATGTTTTATTGAAGGAATAAAATTCAGAATAATTCTTGGACTGATTAAAAATTCTTTGTTATACAAGTAATAATTTGCTCTGATTCCCGCATTGGCAAAAAAATCTTCAAAAAGTTTAAAGTCATCCTGAAAAAAAGCTGAATAGGAATTTAGTTTAAACTTCTCGTTGATGGATCTGTCGTCAGGCAAATCATATAATAAAGAATCACTGATTTCGTTAAATGATTCATCAATTTTATTTTTTAAATCCGTTAAGCGAATATTTACTCCCGCAGTTATAAAATGATTTTCTTTTTTAAAATTGATTTCAGGGATAAATTCATAGCTGGTAAGATTAAGATTGCTGTTTACATTTTCGGCTGCAAATTTTATAAACTCTTTATTGGAATTATCATTTGCATCGGGTAAATAATAGTATTCAGAAGCAATGTTTGAATACTCATCTTCTATTGTGTTGTATCTTGCAGCGGAAAATTTTAATTGGAGGTCATCTTTTAATAGGGACGAATATTTTAATCCTACAAGACTGGTTATAAAAGAATATTTTCTTTCACCATTATAAATAATATCAAGACCTCTAATATCTCCACGAGCAAACCCTCCGAAATTTCCAATCCAATCGGATGGAGTTAAATCAAACTTATTGTCAGCATAAATAAAGAGAACTTCCAGGTTATCCTTAGAACCTAAGGTATAATTCGTTATTAATTGAAAATCCCCGAACGATGGCTTGTAATCTCCGTTTGTCTGAAGTTCATTAAGAAATAAACCGGGATATGCATAACGAAATGCTGTAGCATATTTCAAATCACCGAATTTGTTCTTTAAAGTTAAACCAGCACTAAGAAAATCTACCTTTGCAAAAACTATTAGAGAATCTATTTCATTAACAGTGTAATTTACTTCAAGAGCAGAAGACATTTTATCTCCATGCGAAGCCGGGAAAGAACCATTATAAAACCGGAATTCCTCCACAAGATCGGGATTTATTATAGATTTATTTTCTTCAATCCCCTGCCTTAATAAAAATGGCCTGTAGATTTCAAAATCATTCAGGTAAATAAGATTATCATCAAAGTTCCCACCACGAACATTGTAACCGCTGCTTAACTCACTGCTGCTCGAAACTCCCGGCAGTATCTGAACAGCACGCAAAACATCGTTATAAATAGTAGGCATTCTTTTCATGTCTTTTTGTTCAATCTCTTGTATAACATTTGAAGGTTGTCTCCTGTCTCCTGTTACTGTTACCTCTTTTCCTATCACAGCGGTTGGTTTAAGTTCAATAATTATTTCGATTATAGAGTTCTCTTCAGACAAAGTAAATTTTATTTCATACTTTTCATATCCAACATAACTTGCTGTTAAAGTATAATTGCCATACGGAAGTTTAATTTTAAACCTTCCTGAAGAATCAGTTACAGTACCTGTTGAGAATTGATTTTCTTTATCAGGATTTTCTTTTACAAAAATATTAGCACTTGCTAAAGGAGATTTATCAAATGAGTTGATAACCTTTCCTGAAACGGAAAACTGATAGGTTTGTGAAATGATTACAGAATTGGAAACAATAAGAAGAAGAATAAGAAACCGCATTCAAGACCTTTTTACAATTGTTTTCTAACAGAATAGTAAAAATTAATGCGGAACCTTATCTCCAATTTATTGTTGATGCTAAACTTAATGGGGTAATTTTAAATAATCAATTTACTAATAATAACCACACCGTTTATTTAGAGATGAATCAATCTCAATGTAATTTTTTGTTAATTTGGATATTGCTTCGTTCGAAGACTCACTCGCAATGCCAATTTCAGAATTGTGCAATACTCTCTAAAGTGGGAAGTGTTAAAAAGCCGAAAATTTGAATATTATAAAAAGTTCGATTATACAGTTGAACCTGATATGAAATATATCTACTTCTCTAAAAATGATGAGAGCGATATGAAGTTTAGTGAACCGGGTTTGTACAGAGTTTTTCTTCTGAATGATGATGATGAAACCATTGCCAGTGCTTTAATCGAAATAATTGATAATCTTGCTTAGCAGATCTTTTAAGGAAGACATATAGGTCGTTCTTTTATTTATTCAATTATTTACTTTTTATCCGGACCAGATATTGAATAGAGAATTTCCAATAACTGCTTGTAATTTTATCTTAATTAAACTATTTTTGTGTTGTCCTGAGGAGAAAATTAAGTTAGAGTGAACTTCGTAAAAATCCTCACCATCTAATCCTAACTTTTCATACATAGGCAGGTAAACCGGCTAAGTTTATTCATTATCAAGCCGGATTATTATTTATCATACTTAATTACAAGGAGAATAAAATGAATATTTTTGTCGGCAACTTAGCATCTGATGTAAAGGAAGAGGAACTGAAAACACTTTTTTCCAAGCACGGAAGAGTAAGCAGTGTTAAGATTATCCGCGATATGTTTAGCCAGACCTCAAAGGGATTTGGTTTTATTGAAATGCCTGGTAAAGCTGAAGCTCAGAAAGCACTTTCGGAACTGAATACGTTTGAACTTAAAGGTAAAAGAATCAGTGTTACTGAAGCAAGACCTCAAAAGGAAAGAAGAGGCGGCAGCAGAAGATTTTAATTCCTGTGTCTATTTTTGGCTGCAGCATTGCTGCGGCTTTCTTTTTACAATCCAACATAATCTTTAATATGACCCTTCATACCGGAAGGTTTTTCTGTACCCAATATGTCGGTATCTAACCTGGTTTTTTTTAAGAATATCTAATGCATTTCATTTAATAAACCTAATGTTGTCTTATAAATGTGATAAAAATTCTGTCAAATATATCTTGATCATCAAGTTTTATAAATTTTATATATAATAAAGCTCACATTTATTTTCAGCCTTTATTCATATTTTTAAATAGTTAAATCAGGTTTTGACTTAAGATTAAAACTTTTAGCATGAAAATATTGAGATCTTCAGCAATAATTCTTTCTCAAAAGCAAGTATAAGTTAATGATGTCTCTTTTCCATAAATATAATTTACTGATTCTATGTCGCTTCTTGAATTATTCCTTTTATTGTTGATTGCCGGAATTGCAGGTTCAATCGGCCAGTCACTTTCAGGTTACTCTAAAGGAGGCTGTTTTATTTCAATAGTAGTTGGATTTGTAGGAGCCTTACTTGGAACCTGGATATCACGACAGCTTCATCTTCCGGAATTTTTCATTTTGGATATTGGTGATGTAGCATTTCCGGTTGTATGGGCAATAGTCGGTGCGGCATTGTTTACGGGTATTTTAAGTTTATTGAGCTCAAAAAGAAAAACATAATTTTAACACAACCAGCAATTGGAATATGGGAACAAAGTATAAAGGATCGAAAAAAGAAATCAGTTTCCTCAATTCGTTTATAAAATTAACGAGAGCAGCTGATTCTGTAAGAAGCAGAATCTTATCTTCAATAAATACAAATGGAATTACGGAGAGCCAGTTTTATGTACTTGATTCATTATATCATTCCGGACCATTAACGCAGAAAGCTATTGGTGAAAAAGTTTTTAGAAGCGGCGGGAATATTACACTTGTAATTGATAACCTTGAAAAGCAGAGTTATGTTACAAGAGTGAGAGGAAAAGAAGACAGAAGATTTTTTACTGTTCATCTTACAAAGACTGGAAAAAGCTTAATGGATAAAATATTCCCGGAATTTCTCTCGGCAGTAAGAAATGAAATGAGTCTACTTAATGATACCGAGCATAAAGAACTGCAAAGGCTAAGTAAAAAAGTTGGGTTGAAGAGTTAAGTGGTTTGACTTGTTCTTATATCTTTCATTAACTCTGAAAGAATTTTACCGGAAGGTTCATAAAAAGATAAATCCACAATTTCCGAAATTTCAGTTTTTTCAATGTTAACTTCTACAAGGTAAGCTCCATTTTGCTTGGCAATAAATACTAAAGATGCCGCAGGATAAACAACCGCAGAAGTTCCAACAATAAAGAAAACATCACAGTTTCTTGCCGCTTTTTCAGCAGCATCAAATTGGTCTTCTGGAAGATATTCACCAAACCAAACTACATCAGGTCTTATCAATCCACCGCATTTACATTTAGGAACCCCCTTGCTGAAATCCAACTCTTCACTGTAAAATGTTTTGCATTTAATACAGTAGTTTCTTTCAATATTTCCATGAAGCTCATAAACAGTTTTACTTCCGGCTCTCCTGTGGAGGTTATCAATATTCTGTGTTACAACCGTAACCTCAGTAAAAATATTTTGAGCTTCTGCAATTGCAATATGTCCGGCATTTGGTTTTGATTCGTGAATAATTTTTTTCCTGTGGCTGTACCATTCCCAAACCAACTCGGGATTTTTCAGAAAGGAATCAAAATTTGCGAGCTCTTCCGGTTTAAGTTTGTTCCATATTCCATCTTTCCCCCTGAACGTTGGAATACCGCTTTCTGCAGAAATTCCTGCCCCTGTAAAGAAGACCACCGATTTACTTTCTTTTAATTTCTCAATTAAGTTTTTATCAAATTGCATAAAGATTAGGATAAGGCTATCTCACTATGTCATTCCGAACCTTGTCCCGAATTTGTTTCGGAATCTAATAATTTTCAATATATCTGAGCTGCTGAAACAAGTTCAGCATGACATAATTAATCAAATAAAGTTTTATTAATCTGCTCTTCTATTTCAGGTGTTATACCATGGTTAAACAAATCTGTTGAGGCAAGGTTGAGAAAGTTTGTCCACTTACCATCAGGTTTTAATTGCGAGGAAAGAGCATTTTTATAAGCATTAACTTTTGCACTTAGCTCATCTGCCTGGTAAAGAGCAATTGATTCTAAAGTTTTTGGTACAACAGGAGATCCATATTCAAGTTTTCCCTGGTGACTAAGAATAATGTGTACTAAACAATCTTTAAGTTCTTCAGGGAAACCAGGAATCTTTTTTGCTTCTTCATTAATAAGCATTGCAGAAATTACTATATGCCCGATCAGTTTCCCTTTATCAGTATATTCAAAATTCCCATCGTACTTAAGTTCTTCAATCTTGCCGAAATCGTGCATCATAGCTCCGCAGATGAGTAAATCCCTGTTTATACTTGGGTGAATATCGCACATCAAATCGCAAATTTTTATTATCTCGTGTGTGTGTTCTATTAATCCATGTATATAACCGTGATGCCACGATTTTCCTGCGGGTGCAGTTAAGAAATTTTCAAATCTTTCTCCATCAAAAATTCTTTTCATTAAATTCTTTAAATGATAATCTGACAGAGATTCAATTCTTTTTAAAAACTCTTCCTTCATTTCATCCGGATCTTTCAATGATTTAGGAAGGAAATCATGAACTGAAATATTATCAGAAGTATCAATTGCCCCGAATGAATTTACTCTTATCTGCCTTGACCCCTGGTAATCATCTATTGCACCTTTAACTTTAACAACCTCACCATTCCTAAATGAATTATAAATCTCTTCAACATTATCAAATACATTTGCATTCAATGTTTCGGATTTGTCCCCCAATTCAATATTAAGATATTGCTTGTTCTGTTTGGTTGATCTAAGCTCAAACTTCTTAATCATTAAATAATGATCAACTAAATCACCTCTGGAAAGAGTAGAAAGTTCTGTTTGAATAATCATAGGTTTAAGTTTTAATAATTTCTATAATACTTTCCCTGGGAAGATGTGCAACAACTGACCTGTTGAGAAGATTAATACTTACAGCAAGAGTTTTCTGGTTATCAATTTCCTGCAAAGTACCTATAACACCTTCGAAAGGGCCTTCTTTAATTTTTATTTTAACCCCGGGGACAAGGCCTTCTTTAACGAGAACATCAGAATTAGTGCTTAACATTTTTTTCAGATTATCAATTTGCCATCCGGGAATGCGCGAAGGTTTTCCTCTTTCACTAACACATCTTACAACCGAGAACTGTTCAAGAGAAATAATTCTTTCTTTCTCATTGGCAAAAATAAAAATGTACCCTCTGATTAAAGGTTCATTTATTTTCTTCTTCCTATCGCTCCACTGCTTTGTTTTTGTAACTGACGGTAAATAATACTCAACACCTTTGGTTCCAATTTGTTCAGCAGCTTTAAATTCGCTCCTGGGTTTGGTATAAAGGGCAAACCAGTATCTTTCAAACCCTGACGGGTTTATATTTGTTTTACCATATTTTGTTAACACAATTGTTAATTCTTAATTGTTGCTCTGCCAATTGAATAATAACTGAACTTCAAGTTTTTCATTTTTTCAAGATCATAAAGATTTCTGCCATCAAAGATCACTGGTTCGCTTAACATTTGTTTAATTTTGGAGAAATCGGGAGTTCTGAATTCGTTCCATTCAGTAATTATAATAAGAGAATCGGCTTTTTCTAGTACATCATAAGAATGGCTTGCATATTTAATACTATTGCCAAGAATTGCTTTTGTTGTTTCCATTGCCTCAGGGTCGTAAGCTGCTACTGTTGCACCATTACCTATTAGCATTTTAATTAAAGTATGTGCCGGTGCTTCACGAATGTCGTCAGTATTAGGTTTAAATGCAAGACCCCAAACTGCAAAGTGTTTGCCGGAAATTTTACCATTATAATGTTTTAAAATCTTATCATAAAATATTTCTATCTGTCTTTTATTTACCTTAATAACAGAATCTAAAATTTTAAAATCATATTCAATTTCATTTGCAGTATTCCATAAAGCCATAACGTCTTTTGGAAAACAAGAACCACCATAGCCAACTCCGGGGAATAAAAATCTTTTTCCAATCCTTGAATCTGAGCCAATACCAATTCTCACTTTATCCACATCAGCTCCTGTTAACTCGCAAAGGTTTGCAATCTCATTCATAAAAGAAATCTTAGTTGCAAGAAAAGAATTTGCAGCATACTTTGTCATCTCAGCAGAACGCTCATCCATAAAATAAATGGGGTTTCCCGATCTTACAAAAGGTTCATAAAGAATATCAAGGATATTTTTTGTTTTAGGATTGCTTGTACCAATTACAACTCTTTCAGGTTTCATAAAATCTTCAACGGCCATTCCTTCCCTTAGGAATTCAGGATTTGAGGCAACATCAAAATCGAAATTGGGTGCATGCTTTTTAACAGTCTCTTTTACTTTATCGCTTGTGCCAACCGGTACCGTACTTTTATCAACAAGAATTTTATATCCTATATTCGGTTCTTCTTTAAAAAGCTTTCCAAGATCATCAGCTACTTTGAGAATATAACTTAAATCGGCTTTGCCATCACCGCCCTGGGGAGTGGGCAGGCACAAACATATTACTTCACTTTTTCTTACAGCTTCATGAAGATCAGTTGTAAATATAAGCCTGTTTTCTCTTATATTTCTTTCAAAGAGCAAATCAAGTCCGGGTTCAAAGATAGGGACAATACCACTTTTTAATTTTTCTACTTTTTTTTCATCAATATCAACACAGGTTACTGTATTTCCAGTTTCAGCAAAACAGGTTCCGGTTACCAGACCTACATAACCGGTTCCAATAACTGCAAGATTCAAAGTATCCTCCTATTTTTTGATTCAAAATATAAGCATTGCTAAAGTAATTTGGAATTAAGTCAGTCCCCTATATTAAAACTTAATTTAAAAGATTCTGAAGAGCTTTGGAGATCTGGTTCCCCGTAAATTAGTTTTTTATAAAAATTGTTTGTTCCGGTTTATTATAGTCATTTTCAATCTCTTCTGTAAATGAATTGGAATATGAAATTATTTTAATTCCTGATTCATTATTGCTGGTTAAAGGCATTTCATGATGAAGAATTATTACTGATGGTAACGTTTCCTGCTGTAATTATTGTGCAATCGTAATATTTTTTTCTAAAAGTGATAAAATGAAATTCCTTTTTTCCTCATCGGCTTCAACAATCAGGATTTATATTGTGAGATAAAGGAAGTGTGATATGAAACTCGCTTCCTTTTCCTACTTCAGAATTAAACCAAATGTTGCCGCTATGTCTTTTTATAATTTCTTTTGATAATGTTAACCCAAAACCAGTTCCTTTTTCACCATTTGTGTCCTGTGTTGAAAACATACTTTCTATTTTAAACATTCTTATTTTATTACTGTCAGGAATTCCTGCTCCTTCATCTTTAACTATTAACTCTGCCAGATCATTGAAGTGTGAAGCCTTGATAAACATCTTTGATTCATAAGTAGAAAACTTTATTGCATTACTAATTAAATTTGTAATTACAATGTTCAACAATCTTTCATCTCCGTCAACTCGTAATTTACTATCAACGTCAACTTTAATTCCAATTTTCTTCCTTACAGCGGCAGCGGTTAAAGATGAAACACAATTAAACACTAATAACTGAAGATCAATTCTTTTAGGATCAATCTTCAGCTTTCCGGTTTGCAATTTCGACCAATCAAGTAAATTATTTATAAACCGCAATAATTTTTCAGATGAAGAGTGGATGTATGAAAGATATTCATTCCTTTCAGATATGCTGATTTCAGATTCCCTGATTAATACCTCAGTAAAACCAAGAATGCTTGTAAAAGGAGATTTAAGATCGTGAGAGAGAAGATTAAAAAAACTATCCTTTGCTGAGTTTTGTTTTTTAAGTTCAGCATTATTTTCTTTAAGATGAATTTCGTTAAGCTTCACCCGCGAAATATCGGTTACTCTGCCTATCATTCTTAAAACTTCCCCAAAATTATTATAAAAAATCTTAACACTTTCATTTAGCCATTTAACCTTACCTTCTTTTGTTAAAACCCTGTACTCAATCTCAAACGATTCACGGGAATTGGTTTGTTGTTCAATAAAAGTTTTATTATATGAAGCCTTGTCATCATCAATAATAATTTCTGAAATTGAATTTATTTCGTCAGGTGAATATCCAGTAACATTCGGAAAATTGCTTGAATAATTAACATTCCCGGAATCATCTTTGAACCAGAAGAATTCATCATTAAACACACTTATAAAATCCTGCAGTTTTTTAGAATTTAATTCTTCTGCCTGATTCGGGGAATTAAGATTGCTTTTAGCCATATAAAAGAGATGAATAACTGTATTAAAAATATATCAAAATATTAAGTAACAAATAAG